>NZ_JBFULE010000228.1:0-7168 GCF_056400485.1 Roseateles sp. P5_B10 | reverse complement strand
CGCGGGCCGGCTTGGGAGCGGCCCGGCGCTCGGCCCGAAATTCACGCGGCGCTGCCGCGAATTCACAAGGATCGCTGATGAGCAGCAATTCCTCTTCCAACGGCCAGACATTCGTCGGCGTCGGCACCCTGCTGATCGGCGCGGTGATGGCCTACGGCGCGACCTTCATCTCGTCGGAGGCCGGTTATGCCGGTGTCGGGCCGAACGCCCTGCCCTGGCTGGTGTCGGTGGTGCTGATGATCTGCGGCGCCTGGCTTGTCTGGGAGGCGCGCACAGGGGGCTACCGCGAGATGGAGGCGCCGTCGGGTGCCGAGCGTGGCGATTGGAAGGCCGTCGCCTGGGTCATCGCTGGCGTCATCCTGAACGCGAGCCTCATCACGACGCTGGGCTTCATCCTGTCCTGCGCGCTGTGCTTTGCATTCGCCGTGCGCGGCCTGCGAATTTCGGAAGGCAAGACGGGCGGCGCAATCAAGCGTGGCCTGCTGGATCTTGCGACCGGCATCTGCATCGCGGCGCCGGTGTTCTGGCTCTTCACCAAGCTGCTGGCGATCAACCTGCCCGGCCTGACGGCCAGCGGCTGGCTGTGAGGAAAACACCATGATGGATCTCTGGAACCAACTGCTCGGCGGCTTCGCCACCGCCGGCACGCCCATCAACCTGATGTGGGCCTTCCTCGGCTGCGTCATCGGCACGGCCATCGGCGTGCTGCCGGGCCTGGGCCCCGCGGTGACGGTGGCCATGCTGCTGCCCATCACCACCCAGGTGGAACCGACGGCGTCGCTGATCTTCTTCGCCGGCATCTACTACGGCGCGATGTACGGCGGCTCGACAACCTCCATCCTGCTCAACACCCCCGGCGAGACCGGCACCATGGTGACGGCGCTGGAAGGCTTCAAGATGGCCAAGAGCGGCCGCGCCGGCGCTGCCCTGGCCACCGCGGCCATCGGTTCCTTCGTGGCCGGCACCATCGCCACCGTGCTCGTCACGCTGTTCGCACCCCTCGTCGCAGACTTCGCCGTCACCCTCGGCCCGCCGGAGTATTTCCTGTTGATGCTGCTGGCCTTCACGACGGTCAGCGCGGTGCTGGGCAAGAGCACGCTGCGCGGCATGACATCGCTCTTCATCGGTCTTGCCCTGGGCCTGATCGGCCTGGACCAGATCACTGGCCAGGTGCGCTACACCGGCGGCGTGCCGGAGTTCATGGACGGTATCGAAACCGTGCTCGTCGCGGTTGGCCTGTTTGCGGTGGGCGAGACGCTGTACCTGGCCCTCTACGAAGRCCGCAGCACCACCGATCTCAACAAGATGGGCAGCGTGCACATGACGCGCCAGGAATGGCGGCGCTCCTGGCCAGCCTGGCTGCGCGGCACCCTCATCGGCTTCCCGTTTGGCACCATCCCCGCGGGTGGCTCAGAGATCCCGACCTTCCTGAGCTATGCCACCGAGCGCAAGCTCAGCAAGCACAAGGAAGAGTTCGGCACCACCGGCGCCATCGAGGGCGTGGCCGGCCCCGAGGCCGCCAACAACGCGGCGGTGACGGCCACCCTCGTGCCCCTGCTCACACTCGGCATCCCGACATCGGTCACCGCGGCCATCCTGCTCAGCGCCTTGCAGAACTACGGCATCCAGGCCGGCCCGCAACTGTTCACCACGTCGTCGGCCCTGGTGTGGGCGCTGATCGCGTCGCTCTACATCGGCAACGTGATGCTGCTGGTGCTGAACCTGCCGCTCGTGGGCCTGTGGGTGAAGCTGCTGAAGATCCCGCGGCCGCAGCTGTATGCGGGCATCCTGATCTTTGCCACCGTCGGCGTCTACGGCATGCGCCAGAGCGCCTTCGATCTCTTCCTGAKGCTGGGCCTGGGGCTGATGGGCGTCGCCATGCGGCGCTTCGACTTCCCGACCGCGCCGATCGTCGTCGGCATGATCCTYGGSCCCCTGGCCGAGGCCCAGGGGCGCAATGCACTGTCCATCGGCAGCGGGAACTGGAGCGTCTTCATCGAGCGGCCGCTGTCCGTGGGCCTGCTGGTGGTGCTGGCCGCCGTGCTGCTGCTGCYACGTGCATGGCGCTGGGTGGCCGCGCGGCGCTGACGCCGGCGCCCGTCCTGTACTGCGAGGACCGGGATCAGAACGGGTCCTTGAACTCCATCGTCACGAAGAACGAACCCCGTGCCTCGCCGGTCTGGCGGCGCAGGTTGGCCATATAGCCCAGGCTGAAATCCACGCTGTCCACCAGCGTCACGCGCAGGCCCGTGCCCACGGCAAGGCGGGTACGGGGGCCGCTCAGGCGCGGGCCGAGATTCACCGCGTCCAGCATCAGCAGCGGGCTGATGGCGATGACATTGATCTCATCCATCAGCGTGTCGACGATATGGCGCACCGGTTCGATCTCGCGGCGCGCGTCTCGCTCGGCCAGCTTGGGATCGGCCGCCGCGAACCACCGCGCCAGCTGCTCGATGTCGGCACGCAGCACGGCGCCTTGCTGCGTGACGCGCGGGTTGCGTGGGCCGGCGTTGAAGCCGTCCACGCAAAGCGCCACCACCTGCCCCAGGGTGTTGGCGGTGTCTTCACCGGGCAGCAGTTCGGTGAACAGGCCCAGTTGCGTCAGGCTGGACTCCTGCAACACCTGGGTGATCTCGTCCTGGGCTTGCGCGAGCTGCCCCTTGCAGGCGGCGAACGCATCGCTGTCGGCGCTGCCCGCAGGGGGCTGCACGGCGGCCACGGCACCATCCAGCGCGCCCAGGGTCTGCTGCACCTTGGGCAGTTGCGCAATGGCCTGCAGATAGGTCGGCAGGGTGGTGCGGTTGTCCGCCGCGAGGCCGCCGACGGCGGAGTCGAGCTGGCCGTTCAGTGCAGCGCGGACCTGGGCGTCGCGGTAGGCCTCGGCCGGTACCAGGGGCTGGTTGAACACCGGCAGCGCCGCCGTCAGGCTCAGGGCCGAGAAGCGCCGATAGCCCGGGCTGGCGGCGCTGCCGGCCAGTGCATTGGTGCCCAGGCTGCGCAGCAGCGGCGCCGCGCGGATCTGCCATTCCTCGCCGCCGATGAAGGGCTGCTCGCGCCCGCCGGCGAAGAAGCGCGCGCCGTGGGGCACCAGGCCTGCCTCGCGCAGATGGCCCAGCGTCAGACGCGTCTCCAGCGACAGGCTGCGATGGTCGGCCACCAGCCAGCGGCCCTCATGGGCGATGTCGACGATCTGCTTGACCCAGTCCAGGCCCGCGCCGCCGCTGCCGGCGCCGAACTCGACCGCATAGCTCGCGGCCAGGCTCTGTCGCGCCAGCCGTGCCGTGGTGCCGGCCATCAGCTTGAGCGACTGGTAGCGCTGGTCCGCCACCAGGCCTGCGGCGGGGTCGTCCTGGCCGCGGCTGCGGTGCTGGCCGGCGTCCAGCGCCGCTCCGAGGCGCAGCGCCAACGCCCAGCTGCCCAGCGGATGCGTCTGAGCGAAGGCCTGGGCCTCGAGGTTGTTCTGCCCCAGCCGCGACACGGACTTGGCGGGCACCGACTTGTCGGCATAGCCCAGCCGCCAGGCCGTGTGGGCCCAGATGCCGTCGCTGTGCTCCCGCCCTCCCTCCAGCGCCAGCGCCACGTCGCGCAGCCGATCACTGGCGTAGGCATCGACGGCGAGGGAGCGCCAATAGGCATCGGCACCGGCACCGCTGCGGTTGTAGAGGGCCGCCAGCCCGGCGCCTGCGCCCTCGCCGGCCCGGTACCCCAGGCGCGGTTGCAGGCGCATGCCTGGCCGCAAGGCCTCCTGCCCGGACTGGCGCTCCGGGGCTGCCGTCTCGCGCTGGCGCGACTCCCAGGTGAGCCCTACCGACAGGGAGGCCTTGATGGCGTAGACGAAGAACACCAGGTCCAGGCCCTGCGGCGTGCAGCTGACCATCACCGGCAGCACGCGGCCGCCGACACGGGCCTCGACATCCAGGTTGGCGAAGGGCAGCGCCGCGATCTGGTTCCACACGGCCGTGACCTGGCTGGCGCTGTAGGGCGTGCCGCGCAGCGGCTCGGCCAGGGCCTTCGCCTGGTTCAGGTCCGCGCGGATCCAGGGCAGGAAGGCCAGCGGCGTCTGCACGTCCACGGCATGGATGGGCATGCCGCCCAACGCGCCGTTGGCCGGACAGGCATTGCCGACGACCACCGCAGCCTGCCCGGCTTGCGGGCCGGCGCTGACGACGGCGGGCGCCAGCAGGGCGGGCAGGGACAGCGCCCAGCACGCGCCCAGTGGCGGGCGCCTCACCGCTTGATCAGCGTGCGCTGGATGGTGGCATCGGCCGCTGGGCCGCCGGGCTGCTGGCTCGCGAGCGCCGCGTTGGACGCCGGGCCGGCCAGGAAGGCGGCCTGCGTGGCGGTCAGGCCGTTGGTGGCTGTGGCGGCGGCCTTGCTGTGCAATTCCTTGTCGACGACCACGTCCAGGCTCACACGCGCTTCGCCGTAGGCCACGGCCTTGTCATCGCGGCGGAACAGCTTGAAGTGGATGGTCCAGGTCGGCAGGCCGTTGTCGTCGCTGACCTTCTCCAGCCCGAACACGATGCGGCGCAGATCGTCCTTGGTATTCACGACGAGGTCGACCTTGATGTTGGTGATGATGTGTTCTCGGGTGGTCATGGCTGGCTCCTGATCTTGATTGACCGGCATGAGTAGGCCGCCGGCCCGCGCCGGGGTCATCCGTAGAAGTGGGGAAGGTCGGCGGCTGGCGGCTGCCGCAGGCCGGGTTCGGCCTCCTCCAGCGGCGCCAGCAGCAGCTTCAGTTCCATCTCGCCGAACTTGCTCAGGCTGCTGCCGTCGTCGCTGCCGAGCAGGCCGTCGGCCAAGGCCTTCTTGCGCGCCTGCAGCTCCAGCATGCGCTCCTCGATGCTGCCCTGGGCCACCAGCTGGTAGACGAACACCGGCTGGTCCTGGCCGATGCGGTGGGCGCGCGCGCTGGCCTGGGCCTGCACGGCTGGGTTCCACCAGGGGTCGACGTGGATGACGGTGTCCGCGGCCGTGAGGTTCAGGCCCACGCCGCCGGCCTTGAGGCTGGCCAGCAGGATGGGTTCCTCGCGCGCCTGGAAGCGGCGCACGACCTCGCCACGCGCAGATGCGGCGGTCTGGCCGGTCAGGCGCAGATGGGGCAGGCCCAAACGGTCCAGTTCGGCGGCTATCAGGTCCAGCATCTCGGTGAACTGCGAGAACACCAGCAGGCGCCGGCCCTGGGCAACGAAATCGGGCAGATGCTCGCGCAGCCATTCGAGCTTGGCGCGCTCCACAAAGGGCGGCATCTCCACGCCCTTGAGCAGCAGCGGGTCGCAGCAGACCTGCCGCAGCTTCAGCATCGCGTCCAGCACGCTGATGAGGCTGGTAGCGTTGAAGCCGTCGCGCGCCAGGATGCGGCGCACCATGTGGTCGGCCGCCACGCGCACGCTCTCGTAGAGCTGCTTCTGCTGGCCCACCAGCGTGACGCGCTTGACCAGCTCGGTCAGCGGCGGCAGCTCGGTGGCGACCTCCGTCTTCATGCGTCGCAGGACGAAGGGCCGCACACGCGCCGCGAGAAGGCGGGCGCGCGGGCCGTCGCGGTTGACCTCGATGGGCTTGCGCCAATGGCGCGCGAAGCTGCGCGAGTCGCCGAGGAAGCCGGGCATCAGCAGGTCGAACAGCGACCACAGCTCGCCGAGGTGGTTCTCCAGCGGCGTGCCGGTGAGGGCCAGGCGGTGGCGGGTGTCAAGCCGGCGCAGCGCGCGGGCGGCACGGGCCTGGGCGTTCTTGACGGCCTGGGCCTCATCGAGGATCAGCAGATGCCAGGACTGGGCGGACAGCTTGCGCAGGTCGCGCCAGACGAGGTTGTAGGTGCTGAGCACGACGTCGGTATCGGCGAGTTGCGCCGCCTCTCGGTCGGCGCCATGCCAGGTCATCAACCTGAGCCCCGGCGCGATGCGCGCCGCCTCCTGCTGCCAATTGAAGAGCAGCGAGGTCGGCACGATGACGAGGGCCGGGCGGTCCAGCCGACCGGCCTGCTTCTCGGTCCAGATGTGGGCCAGGGCCTGCGCCGTCTTGCCCAGGCCCATGTCGTCGGCCAGGATGCCGGCGAGGCCCTGCTCGCGAAGGTATTGCAGCCAGGCCAGGCCATGCAATTGATAGGGCCGCAGCTGCAGGCCGAGACCTTCGGGCTGCGCCATCGAAGTCGGCGCGCCGGCCGCCAGCAGGCGCTGGCCCAGCGCTTTCAGGCCCGCGTCGCCATGGATCTGCCAGCGGCCGCGCGATTCCTCCTCGATGCAGCGGATGCGGTCGGCGTCCCAGGCATTGAGCTTGAGCGGTTTGCCCTTCTCCAGCTCCACCGCCTTGAGCAGATCCAGCAGCGCCAGCATGATGGCCTTGAGCGGCGCGGCAACGGCGTGATAGCGGCGGCCACCAGGCGCGCGCAGCGACACGATGGCGTCGTCCTCGATGGCGCCTATCGCCACCGCGTCGAGCCAGCGCTTGTCCTTGCGCAGCAGGTTGGCGATCAGCGGGGCCAGGTCGATGCGCTGGCCATCCACCTCCATGCCCAGGCTGACCAGCCAGGCGCCGGTGCGGCGCTCCAGGCCCAGGCCTTCGACGCGGCGGTCGGGCTTGGGCGCCTCGGGCACTTCTTCCGTCAGGCCCAGCTGCCAGCCGCTGACGAACTGGCTGTGGTGGGCAAAGCCGGGCTCGGTCGTGACCTGCCAACCCAGGGCCCGCAGCTCCGGCACTTTCTCGGCGTTGAAGTCGCCGAAGAACTCTTCCTGGACCAGGGTCCAGAGCGAAGCGCCCAAAGGCTGCGGCGCACCGCGCCATTGCAGCAGGGCCGGGTCCAGCGCAATCAGGCCACGCGTCAGTAGCGCCAGCTCGGCTTGCACGTCGGCCGCAGCCAGCATCGCCACCGTCACTTGCTCGCCCCGCGGGCCGAGGGCGCCGCGCGGGCGCAGGCCGAGCAAGCCGTCGCCGCGCGTCAGCGTGCGCAGCGTCAGGTGAGGTGGAGGTGCGACAGGCATCGCGACAGTCTCGCAGCCCGCGAGACTGTCGCGGCCGAACTCAGGACTTCAGCACACCCTTGATGTGGGCGGCGATGGCGTCGTCCTGGCAGTTCGTGAAGAACAGTTCCTGGAACTTCTCGCCCGACACGGCGGCCTTCAGCAGGTCCTGGTCGACGGCCTTCAGCGTCGTCAGCATGTCCTTGCAC
>NZ_JBFULE010000227.1:0-7174 GCF_056400485.1 Roseateles sp. P5_B10 | reverse complement strand
GTCTTGCCCAGGTCGACCGCGTCGGCAGCGGACGCCGCTGGAGGGGGAATCTCCGGCGTCTGGGCTGCCGCACTCAGGGTGAGACCGCACAAGGAAAGGATCAGGAGGGGGCGAAACTTCTTCATGACGGGTACTCGTGTGGCGGAATGAACCGCTGTCTGAGTGACCGTCGCTGCCGATTGGTTCCCGATGGAGCGGGGAACCAAGCGCGCCCCACAGTCACTCAGTGCCTGATCRCAGGCCGCCGTGGCTGCTTACCGTCTGTTTTTCTGCTCCATTGAGGCGATCCCATCCATGACCTGGCGTGACCGAGTGATCTGGACGGAGGGCATGTTCCTCCAGCCGCAGCACTTCCAGCAGCACGACCGCCACTGGGAGCACCAGTGGCGCCAACGCCTGCAGCAGGCCGTGGCCTATGCCTGGGGCTTCGGGGCCCTGAGCCTGGACGAGGCCTCGTTGACACTGGGGAAGGTGGGCCTGGCTTCGGCACAGGGCCTGCTGCCCGACGGCACGGCCTTCTCCGCCCCGGGCGGCGATGCCGCACCCGCGGCCCTGGACATCCCGGCCGACGCCCGCAATGAGATCGTCGTGCTGGCCGTCACCCTGCAGCGCCCGGGCGTCGTCGAGACCGATGCCGAACAGGCCGCCGGCGCCATGGGCCCGCGCTTCATGGCCGCCGAGGTCAATGTCGGCGACAGCAATTCCCAGCTCGACCGCGACGCCGCCTTGCAGATCGGCCGGCTCAACCTGCGCCTGATGCTGCAACGCGATGCTGGTGAGGGCTACGCCACGTTGGGCGTGGCCCGCGTCGTCGAGCGCCGTGCCGACAACCGCGTCGTGCTGGACCCCAGCTTCGTGCCGCCGCTGCTGCATGCGCCGGCCCACCCGGTGCTGGACGGTTATGTGCGCGAACTCTGCGGCCTGCTGAACCAGCGCGGTGAAGCGCTTGCCGCCCGCCTGGCCGCTCCCGGCCGCGGCGGTGTCGGCGAGATCTCGGACTTCCTGCTGCTGGAAGCCGTCAACCGCAACCAGGCCCTGTTCAACCACCTGCGCTCAGTCTCGCTGCTGCACCCGGAGCGGCTTTACAGCGACTGCCTGACGCTGGCCGGCGACCTCGCCACCTTCCGCGACAGCCGCCGCCCGGCCCAATACGCCGAGTATGTGCACGACGACCTCGCCGCCACCTTCCGCCCGGTCATCGACGACCTGCGCCAGTCCCTGTCCATGGTGATGGAGCAGACCGCCATCCCCATCGAGCTGCAGGACCGCGCCTACGGCGTGCGCGTCGCCCTCATCCCGGACGTGCAGTTGCAGCGCAGCGCCACCTTCGTGCTCGCCGTGTCGGCCCAGCTGCCCGGCGACGCACTGCGGGCGCGCTTCCCCACCCAGGTCAAGATCGGCCCGGTCGAGCGCATCCGCGACCTCGTCAACCTGCAACTGCCCGGCGTCACGCTGCGCCCGCTGCCGGTGGCGCCGCGCCAGATCCCCTATCACGCGGGCCACAACTACTTCGAGCTGGAGACCCGCGGCAACGAGCTGTGGAAGCAGCTCGAAAGCTCGGGCGGCCTGGCCATGCACATCGCCGGCGAGTTCCCGGGGCTCGAACTCGAGTTCTGGGCCATCCGCGCTTGAGACGCGCCATGAAACACGAACACAGCCACAGAGACACAGAGGCACAGAGAAAAGCCGGAAGGAAGCTGAATTCCTCTGTGTCTCTGTGCCTCCGTGGCTGTGTTTTGAATTGATCGGTTGATGCGATGAGCGATCCCAACAACGACGACCCCTTCGCCGCCTTCGGGCAGGACCGCACCGTCATCAAGCCCAGCGCGGGCCGAGCGGCGACGACGGCGCCCCAGCCGCCGGTCCGGCCGGCCGCGGCCCCAGGCCACGCGCCAACCGGCATCCCCGCCGGCCCGATCGGGAAAGAGGCCCCGATGGCGCTGGAGGCACTCACCACCGCCAGCCTCAACCCGCTGGTGGCCGCCGCCATGCCGCTGCTGTCAGCAGCGCCGCGCGTGCGCCACAGCGCCCAGCATCCCAACCCCGCCGGGCTGAAGGAGGCCCTGGCCGAAGGCATCCGCGCCTTCGAGGCCAAGGCGCGCGCGGAAGGCCTGCCCAATGAGCAGGTCATCGCCGGCCGCTACATCCTGTGCACGCTGCTCGATGAGTCCGCCGCGAGCACACCCTGGGGCGGCTCGGGCGCCTGGGCCGCGCAGAGCCTCTTGGTGCAATTCCACAACGAGTCCTGGGGGGGTGAGAAGGTCTTCGCGCTGATGGCCAAGCTGGCCGAGAACGTGCCGGCCAACCGCAACCTGCTGGAGCTGCTCTACGTCTGCCTGGCCTTCGGTTTCGAGGGCCGCTACCGCGTCGTCGACAACGGCCGCGCCCAGCTCGATGGCGTGCGCGCCCGGCTGGCGCAGATGCTGCGCCAAGGCCTCAATCCCGACCCGGCGCTGTCGCCACGCTGGCAGGGTGCCGAGCCTGGCGAGGGCGGCCTGCGCCAGAAGCTGCCGCTCTGGGTGATCTGGGCCGCCACGGCCCTGGTGCTGCTGCTCGTCTACGTGGGCTTGCGCTTCAGCATCAACGGCAACTCGGACGCCGTCTTCGCCACGCTGCGCGGCTTCGACGTCAAGACCGCCGCGGTCGCCGCGCCCACGCCGCCACCCGCAGCGCCGCGCCTGGCCGGCCTGCTGGACCTCGACGTCAAGGCCGGCCTGGTGCAGGTCAATGACCTGGCCGACCGCTCCATCGTCATCATCAAGGGCGACGGCCTGTTCAACCCCGGCAGCGCCGAGGTGTCGTCGGAGCTGCGGCCGCTGGTGCTGCGCATCGGCGAGGCGCTGCAGCGCATGAAGGGCCAGGTGCAGATCACCGGCCATACCGACAACCAGCCCATCCGCTCGTTGCGCTTCCCGTCCAACTGGCATCTGTCGCAGGCCCGCGCCGAGGCCTTCCGCAACCTGCTGGCCGAGCGCGTCGAGATCGGCCGGCTGCGTGCCGAAGGGCGAGCCGATGCTGAGGCCGTGGCCGACAACGCCACCCCCGCCGGTCGAGCCAAGAACCGCCGCGTCGAAGTCACGCTGATGGTGCAGGACCGCTGATCATGAAAAAAGTCCTGTCCTTCCTGTTCCACCCCGTCACGCTCGGCGTGTTCGGCCTGCTTGTCATCTCGGCCCTGGTCTGGTGGGTCGGCCCACTGATCGCTTTCGGCGAGCACCGGMCGCTGGACACCAGCTTCTCGCGCTGGATTGCCCTGGCCATCGTCTGGCTGCTGGGCGGCCTGCGCCTGGTGTGGACGCAGATGCGCCGCCGCCGCATCAACGCCGCCCTCGTCAAGGGCATGGGCTCCGGGCCTTCGGCTGCAGCCAAGGAAGAGGTGGTGCTGCAGGAGCGCTTCACGCAGGCGCTGGGCCTGCTGAAGAAGGCGCCGGGCGCCAAGAAGGGCCTGTTCGGCGGCAGCTCGCTGTATGACCTGCCCTGGTACATCTTTGTCGGCGCACCGGGCTCGGGCAAGACGACGGCGCTGCTGAATGCAGGCCTGAACTTCCCGCTGACCGAGAAGCTAGGCCAGGCCAGCGTGCGCGGCGTCGGCGGCACGCGCAACTGCGAGTGGTGGTTCAGCGACGAGGCCGTCCTCATCGACACCGCCGGCCGCTACGCCACACAGGACTCCGACAAGGAAACGGACGCCGCGGCCTGGAACACCTTCCTGGACCTGCTGCGCAAGGCACGCCCGCGCCGCCCCATCAACGGCGTGCTGCTGACCATCAGCGTGCAGGATCTGCTGGCCCTGCCGCCCGACCAGCGCAAGGAGCAGGCCTCGCGCGTGCGCGGCCGCATGCAGGAGCTGCAGCAGCGCCTGGGTGTACGCGCACCGGTCTATGTGATGGTCACCAAGTGCGACCTGCTGGCCGGCTTCAACGAGACCTTCGGGCCCATGGGCAAGGAGGAGCGCGACCAGGTCTTCGGCTTCAGCTTCCCGGTTTCGATGGCGCCGGGCGAGGAGACGCTCGCCAATTTCGGCAGCGAGTTCGCGTCGCTGGAGAAGCGCCTGCGCGAGCGCCTCATCGAACGCATGGAGGCCGAGAGCGACACGCTCAAGCGCGCCACCCTGTTCGCCTTCCCGCAGCAGTTCGGTGGGCTCAAGGGCTTGCTGGGCGGCTACCTGGAGACCGTCTTCGGCGGCAGCGGTGCGCTCGACGAAGCCCCGCGCCTGCGCGGCGTCTACTTCACCAGCGGCACGCAGGAGGGCACGCCCATCGACCGCGTGCTCGGCGCGCTGGCCCGCACCTTCGGCGTCGAGCGCCGCCTGACGCCACCCGCCGCGGCCAAGGGCCGCAGCTATTTCCTGAACCACCTGCTGCGCAAGGTCGTGTTCGTCGAGCAAGGCCTGGTGGGGCAGAACGCCCAGGTCGAGCGCCGCAGTGCGCGGCTGCGCCTGGCGGGCCTCATGACCCTCGGCATCGTCACCTTGACGCTGCTGGTCGGCTGGGGCTTCAGCTACTTCGGCAACCAGCGCTACATCACCGACATCGAGGCCAAGCTGCCGGCCCTGCAGGACACCATCAAGGCCCTGCCGCCCACCAGCGGCAGCGACCCCTCGGCCCTGCCCGAAGCGCTGGCCGCCATCCGCGACGCGGCCCAGCCGCCTGGCTTCGCGCTGAACGACCCGCCGCTTCGCCTGGGCTTCGGCCTCTTCCAGGGCGACAAGCTCGACGCCGGCGCCCAGGTCTCCTACCACCGCCTGCTGCAACGCGGCTTGGCACCACGCGTCGCAGCGCGCCTGGAGGAGCGCCTGCGCACCGCCAACCGCGACAACCTCGAGTTCGCCTACGAGTCGCTGAAGGCCTACCTGATGCTCTACACGCCCGAGCATCTGGACGCACCGGGCCTGCAGGCCTGGGTGGGCCTGGACTGGGACGCCAACCTCGAAGGCAGCCTGGGCGCCGAGAAGGTGGCGCTGCTGAAGAACCACCTCGACGCCTTGCTGTCGCGCGGCGCCTTCGAAGTGGCCCAGCCCATGGACAAGACGCTGGTGTCCAGCGTGCGCGAGATGCTGGGCGCCTACCCGCTCGAATACCGCATCTTCAGCCGCCTGCGCCGCGCCCAGATCGACGGCGACCTGCCGCCCTTCACGGTGGCGGCCGCGGCCGGCCCGCAGAGCCCTAACGTCTTCGTGCGTGCCAGCGGCMAGCCGCTGACCCAGGGCATCCCGGGCATGTTCACCAAGGACGGCTACAAGAAGGCCTTCCAGACCTCGGTGGACAAGACGGCCAAGCAGCTCGCCGACGAGGAGGCCTGGGTGCTGGGCACCAACGCGGCCACGGCCAAGCGGCAGGCGGCCGACAAGACCCTGGTGGAGCGCGTGCGCCGCCTCTACCTGGAGGAATACGTCAAGGTCTGGGACGCCTACCTGGCCGACGTGCGCCTCGTGAAGCTCAACGGCCTGGACCGCGGCATTGCCGTGTCGCGCCTGGTGTCGGCGGTGGATTCGCCGCTGGCCGCCTTCCTGCGCGCCGCGTCCAGGGAGACGACGCTGATCGACCCGGTCAGCAACGACAACACCATCAACAAGGAGCTGAACAAGCGCGCCGATGACGCCGTCTTTGCCAAGGGCGGCGAACTGGCCCGCCTGGCCGGGAACCAGGCCAAGGCGCCGACGTCCATCTCGCGCGACGGCCCGCTGGAGAAGATCGTCGACGACCACTTCGCCGCGCTGCGCCGCCTCGTGACCGGTACGCCGCCGCCGCTGGACGACGTGATGAAGATGTTCAACGAGGTCTATGTGCAGCTCAGCGCCGTGCAGGAGGCCTTGAAGAGCAAGTCACCGCCGCCCGCGGGTGGTGGTGGCGGCAAGCTCAAGGCCGCCGCCGGCCAGCAGCCCGAGCCACTGCGCGGTGCGCTGGAGACCCTGGCCGAGGCCGCCGACAACCAGAGCCGCCTGGTGGAGCGCCAGAGCCTGACCGGCGAACTGCAGCCCGTCAGCGAGTTCTGCAGCCGCGCCATCGCCGGCCGCTATCCGGTCGCACAGGGCTCCAAGGTCGACGTGCTGCCGGAGGACTTCGGCCAGTTCTTCGCCCCCGGCGGCATGATGGATGACTTCTTCACGCGCAAGCTCAGCCCCCTGGTCGATGTCGGCACCAACCCCTGGAGCTTCCGGCCCACGGGAGATGGAGCGAAGCCGGTGTCGCCGGCGGCCCTGGCCGACTTCCAGCGCGCCACCCGCGTGCGCGAGGTCTTCTTCCGCGGCGGCGGCAAGGCCCCGGCCTTCCGCGTCGACGTGCGCGTGCTGGAGCTGAACGACGGCCTGAAGGAGTTGACGCTGGACATCGACGGCCAGGTCAGCAAGTTCACCGCCGGCAGCAACCAGGCGGTCAGCCTGCAATGGCCGGGCGCGCGCCTGAGTTCGCAGATCAAGCTCAGCGGCCAGCCGGGCGGCACGCCGGTCACCTTCGACGGCCCCTGGGCGCTGTTCCGCCTCTTCGACCGCTTCGAGGTGCAGGGCTCGCCGCAACAGCCCGAGCGCTTCGTCGTCGTCATCAACCTCGACGGCCATCGCGTCCGGCTGGAGGTCACGGCCAGCAGCGTCTTCAATCCGTTCCGGCTGCGCGAGCTGCAGCAGTTCCGCTGCCCGGGGGCGTTGTGAGCGGCGTTGCCGGTTGGTATGGCAAGTTGCCGGCGCTCGGCGATTTCGCGTCGCGCCGGCTGACTCCGGAATGGATCGCGCAGTGGGATGGCTGGCTGGCCGCCGGCCTGCACCAGTTGCGCGTGGACGCGCCCGACACCTGGCTGAACGACTACCTCGCCAGCCCTGCCTGGCGCTTCGCGCTGCTGCCCGGCGCCTTGCCTGACGGCTCGGGTGAAGGCCTGCGCGTCGGCGTGATGATCCCTTCGGTGGACCGGGTGGGCCGCTACTTCCCCCTGGTCGTCATCAGCCCGCCCCTGCCGCGCCCCAACGACGGCGCCCAGGTGGCCGCGCTGTGGCAATGGGCCGGCCAGATCGAGGAGATCGCCGTCAACGCGCTGCATGACGACTGGAGTGCGGAGACGCTGGATGCGKCCCTGGCCGATGTTCCGCCTCCGACCTCCCTGCCCGACAACGGCCTGCCGCCGGCACTGGCCGCCTTGCTGAGCCAGGCCGCCTGGGACGGCCTGCAAGGCTGCAGCCTGTGGC
>NZ_JBFULE010000226.1:0-7206 GCF_056400485.1 Roseateles sp. P5_B10 | reverse complement strand
ATCGTGATCATGGTGATGATGGCCGTGGTCGTGAGCGTCCGCTTTGAGGAAATCCGGGTCGATCTCCAGCTTGGCGTTCAGATTGAAACCGCGCAGGTCAAACACCTTGGCCAGGGCCACCTCGCCGAAATGGGCGGTCTGGATGGGTGCCCGCGGGTTCATGTGCTTGATGCGGTGCACCAAGGCCTCGACGGCCGCCGGCTCGACCAGATCGGCCTTGCTGATGAAGATCTGGTCGGCAAAACCCACCTGCATGCGCGCTTCCTGGCGACTGTTGAGCTGCTCCTCGGCGTGCTTGGCGTCCACCAGCGTCAGCACCGAGTCCAGCAGATAGCTCTCGGCGATCTCGTCGTCCATGAAAAAGGTCTGGGCGACGGGGCCGGGGTCGGCCAGGCCGGTGGTCTCGATGACGACGCGCTCGAAGTCCAGTTCGCCCTTGCGGCGCTTGGCGGCCAGGTCGGACAGGGTCGTGCGCAGATCCTCGCGGATGGTGCAGCAGACGCAGCCGTTGTTCATCTGGATGATCTGCTCGTTGGTGTCGGACACCAGGATGTCGTTGTCGATGTTCTCTTCGCCGAACTCGTTCTCGATGACGGCGATCTTCTGGCCATGGGCCTCGGTCAGCACCCGCTTGAGCAGCGTGGTTTTGCCGGCACCGAGGAAGCCGGTCAGGATGGTGGCGGGAATGAGGCCTTGGGGCTTGGACATGATGGGAACCGTTTTCGTCGAAGGCGGCAGATATGGGGGCTGGGAGGCCCAGCACAAGGTTTTGTCAAATCAATCGGCTATTCTGTCCCTTCCGCAATACCTTGACAGCTCCCCTTGAGCGAACCGCATTCAGGCAGGCCCCCAGTTCGCGGGGCCGCCAAACACCCGCCCGAGGCCCGTGGCCTGCTGGAGCGCATGCTGGAGTTCCTGCACCCCGGCCCCGACTCCAAGAGCGAACTGAYCGATACCCTGGCCGACGCCGAGCAGCGCGAGCTGATCGAGCCCGAGTCGCGCCAGATGCTGGAAGGCGTGCTGCGCATGGCCGAGCTGTCGGCCGGCGACGCCATGGTGGCCGCACCGCGCATGGACCTGCTGGACATCGAYGCGCCCTATGACGAGCTGCTTGGTCTCGTCATCGACACCGGCCATTCGCGCTTCCCCGTCTTCGAGGGCAGCCGCGACAACATCATGGGCATCCTGCTTGCCAAGGACCTGCTCAAGATGCAGCGCGCGCCTGAGCTGAATCTGCGCGCCCTGCTGCGCCCGACGGTCTTCGTGCCCGAGAGCAAGGGCCTGAACGAGCTGCTGCGCGACTTTCGCTCCAACCGCAACCACCTGGCCATCGTCATCGACGAGTTCGGCAACACCGCCGGCCTCATCACCATCGAAGACGTGCTCGAAGAAATCGTCGGCGAGATCGAGGACGAGTTCGACGACAAGGATGGCGAGTCCGGCATCTACACCCTGGCCGACGGCAGCCAGCGCATCGCCGGCGACGCGACCATCGCGGCCGTCAACGGCAGCTTCAACCTGGCCTTGCCGGACAACGACTTCGACACCATCGGCGGCCTCATCGCCCACGAGCACGGCCGCGTGCCGCGCCGCGGCGAGACCGTGCAGGTGGGCGGCCTGAACTTCGCCGTCATGCTGACCCGCGGCGGCGCGGTGCGCTGGTTCAAGGTCACGCGCGCCCCCGAAGACGAGACCGAGGCGTGAAGGGCGCGAGGGCTGCGGCTGTCGCACTGGCCGCAGGCCTGCTGCACACGGCCTCATTCGCGCCCACCGGCGCCTGGTATCTGCAGCCCATCGCGCTGGCGCTGCTGTTCGCCACCGTCGAGCAGGCCACGCCCCGGTTTGCGTCCCTGGTCGGCGCGCTGTTCGGCTTTGGCTGGCTGGCCTCGGGCCTGTGGTGGCTGCATATCAGCATGCACCAGTTCGGCGGCATCCCCTGGCTGCTGGCCGCGCTGGCGGTGGCATTGCTGGCGGCCTTTCTCAGCGGCTTCTACGCGCTGGCCCTGGGCCTGACCGCGCGCTGGATCGCGCCGGGCCGCTGGCGGCTGATGGCGCTGGTGCCGGCCTGGCTGCTGGCCGAGCTGGCACGGGCGACCTGGCTCAGCGGCTTCCCGTGGATCGCGGCGGGTTATGCCCACACCGTCGGCCCGCTGGCGGGCTGGGCGCCCTGGGTGGGGGTCTACGGCATCTCCGCGCTGGCAGCGCTGGCGGCCGCCGGCCTGGTATGGCTAAGGCGCGGTGCCGTTGCCTGGGCCGCGCCTGCGCTCCTGATCCCGCTGGCCGGCCTGCTGCTGCCGCAGGACTTCACGACCTCCACGGGCCGCCTGGCCCTCTCCCTGGTCCAGCCCAGCATCCCGCAGGACCAGAAGTTCGACCCGGCCCGCTTCGCCGCCAATCTGGAGTTGCTGGCCCGGCTCATCGAGTCGGCGCGCGGCCAGGTCGTCATCACACCCGAGTCCGTCGTGCCGCTGCCGCTGGCCGAACTGGACCGCGCCACCCTCGTGCGCCTGGCCCGCCCCGAACGCCCCGCACTGCTCGGCGCCTTCCTCGGCAATGCCGACGAGGGCTTCGTCAATTCCGTCGTCGCCCTGGGCAGCGACTACCACTACGGCAAGCGCCATCTGCTGCCTTTCGGCGAGTTCATCCCGCCGGGCTTTGGCTGGTTCGTGCATGCCATGAACATCCCGCTGGACGACCAGGCCCGCGGCGACCACCAGCGCCCCTGGGCCGTCGCCGGCCAGAGGCTGCGGCCGCTGATCTGCTACGAGGATCTGTTCGGCGAGGACTTCGTGCAGAGCGCCGTCGGGCCCGACGCGGCGACCGCCTTCGTCAACGTCAGCAACCTGGCCTGGTTCGGCACCGTCATGATCCAGGACCAGCATCTGCAGTTCTCGCAGATGCGCGCCCTCGAGTTCCAGCGCCCCGTCGCGCGCTCGACCAACACTGGCGCCACTGCCCTTGTTGACCATCACGGCCRCATCACCGCCCGRCTGCCCGCCCTGCAGCGCGGCGTGCTGGAGGTCGAAGTCGACGGCCGCAGCGGCTCCACGCCCTATGCCCGCTGGCTGGCCGCGCTGGGGCTTTGGCCGCTCTGGCTTTTGTCCCTGTTGGCCCTGGCGGGCGTGCGCAGGGCGGCCTCATAGAATCGGCCACCCCCTCTCCCCCTCGCCTCATGCTGACCTTCCAGCAAATCATCCTGACCTTGCAGGACTATTGGTCCAAGCAAGGCTGCGCCCTGCTCCAGCCCTACGACATGGAAGTTGGCGCCGGCACCAGCCACACCGCCACCTTCCTGCGCGCCCTCGGCCCCGAGCCCTGGAAGGCCGGGTATGTGCAGCCCAGCCGCCGCCCCAAGGACGGCCGCTACGGCGACAACCCGAATCGGCTGCAGCATTACTACCAGTACCAGGTCGTCCTGAAGCCCGCGCCGGCCAACATCCTGGAGCTCTATCTCGGCTCGCTGGAGGCGCTGGGCTTCGACCTGAAGAAGAACGACGTACGCTTCGTCGAGGACGACTGGGAGAACCCGACGCTCGGCTGCTGGGGCCTGGGTTGGGAGGTGTGGCTGAACGGCATGGAGGTCACGCAGTTCACCTATTTCCAGCAGGTCGGCGGCATCGACTGCAAGCCCATCACCGGCGAGATCACCTACGGCCTGGAGCGCCTGGCGATGTACTTGCAGGGCAAGGAATCGGTCTATGACCTGGTCTACACCGACGGCCTGACTTATGGCGACGTGTTCCACCAGAACGAGGTGGAGCAGTCGACCTACAACTTCGAGCACAGCGATGTGGACTTCCTGCTGTCGGCCTTTGCCGCGCATGAAAGGAAGAGCCAGGAGCTGATGGTCGAGAAGCTAGCCCTGCCCGCCTACGAGCAGCTGCTGAAGGCCGCCCACAGCTTCAATCTGCTGGATGCCCGCGGCGCCATCAGCGTGACCGAGCGCGCGGCCTACATCGGCCGCATCCGCAACCTGGCCCGCGCCGTTGCGCAGAGCTATCTGGACAGCCGCGCGCGCCTCGGCTTCCCGATGGCCCCCAAGGCCTGGGCGGATGAAGTCGTCGCGCAGATCGAACTGAAGAACAGCAAGAAGGCGGCCGCTTGATGAATCTGCTCGTTGAACTGTTTGTCGAAGAGCTGCCGCCCAAGGCGCTGAAGAAGCTCGGCGAGTCCTTCGCCAGCGTGTTGGCCGACAGCCTGAAGGCCCAGGGCCTCGCCGCTGCGGACGCCGCCGTCACGTCGTTCGCGTCGCCGCGCCGCCTCGGCGTGCATGTGGCCAACGTCGCCGCCAAGGCCGCCGACAAGGCCGTGCAGCAGAAGCTGATGCCGGTCGCCGTCGCCCTCACCGCTGATGGCCAGGCCACGCCCGCGCTGCTGAAGAAGCTGGCCTCCATCGGCGCCGGCCCCGAAGTCGTGCCGCAACTCAAGCGCTTGCCCGACGGCAAGRCCGAGGCGTTGTTCTGGGACAGCATGCAAGCCGGCGCCACGCTCGCGCAGGGCCTGCAGAAGGCGCTGGATGAAACCCTCGCCAAGCTGCCCATCCCCAAGGTCATGAGCTATCAGCTCGAAGACGGCTGGACCGACGTGAAGTTCGTGCGCCCGGCCCATGGCCTCGTCGCGCTGCACGGCAGCGAGATCGTGCCCGTCCAGGCCCTGGGCCTGACTGCCGGCCGCACGACCTGCGGCCATCGCTTTGAAGCCGCCCAGCCCACGGTCAGCATTGAATCGGCCGACAGCTATGCCACGCAACTGCGTGACCAGGGCGCCGTCATCGCCGGTTTTGCCGAGCGCCGCGCCGAGATCGCGCGCCAACTCAAGGGTGCGGCCGATGCGCTGAGCCTCACGCCCATCGATGACGCGGCCCTGCTCGACGAAGTCACCGCCCTCGTCGAGCGCCCCAATGTGCTGACCTGTGCGTTCGAGGCCGAGTTCCTGGCCGTGCCGCAGGAGTGCCTCATCCTGACGATGAAGGCCAACCAGAAGTACTTCCCGCTGCTGGACTCTCACGGCAAGCTGACCCGCCACTTCCTGGTCGTCAGCAACATCGCGCCCGCCGACGCCGGCGCCGTCGTGCAGGGCAACGAGCGCGTCGTGCGCCCGCGCCTGGCCGACGCCAAGTTCTTCTTCGACCAGGACCGCAAGAAGAAGCTCGAAGACCGCCTGCCGGGCCTGGCCAAGGTCGTGTACCACGGCAAGCTGGGCAGCCAGGGCGAGCGCGCCGAGCGCGTCAGGTCGATCGCGCATGCCATCGTCAACCAGCTGAGCATGGCGACCCTGCCCTACACGGTCGACGCCGACGACGAGTTCAAGGTGCTGGACAGCAAGGTGCAGCAGGCCAGCCAGCTCGCCAAGTGCGACCTGCTGACCGACATGGTCGGCGAATTCCCTGAGCTGCAGGGCATCATGGGCGGCTACTACGCCCGCCACGAAGGCCTGCGCGACGGCGTCGCCATCGCCATCGAGGACCACTACAAACCGCGCTTCGCCGGCGACGCGCTGCCACGCAACCATACCGGCACCGTCGTGGCGCTGGCCGACAAGCTGGAGACGCTGGTGGGCCTGTTCGGCATCGGCCAACTGCCCACCGGCGACAAGGACCCGTTCGCACTGCGCCGCCATGCGCTGGGCGTCATCCGCATCCTCGTCGAGAAGAACCTGCCGCTGGACCTGCCGGCGCTGATCGACGCGGCCGTGCCGGCCTTCGGCGAGCTCATCGAGAACCCACGTGAGGCGCTGCTTTCCTTCTTTGCCGACCGCCTCGCGGTCAGCTTGCGTGACCAGGGTTACAGCGCCCAGGAAGTCGACGCCGTGCTGGCGCTGAACCCCGCTCGCCTGGGTGACGTGCCGCGCCGTCTCGAAGCCGTGCGTGCCTTTGCCGCCCTGGCCGAAGCGGCGTCGCTCGCGGCTGCCAACAAGCGCGTCGGCAACATCCTGAAGAAGGTCGAAGGCGAACTGCCCCACGCCATCAACGATGCGCTGCTGAAGGAAGCCGCCGAGCAGGCCCTGGCCGCCGCGATTGCCGAAGTCCAACCCACTGCCGACCTGCTGTTCGAGCAGCATGACTACACCGGTTCGTTGAAGGCCCTGGCCGCGCTCAAGGGCCCGGTCGACGCCTTCTTCGACGACGTGATGGTCAACGCCGAGGACCCGCTGCTCCGCGCCAACCGGCTGGCCCTGCTGGGCCGCCTGCACGCCGCCATGAACCGGGTCGCCGACCTGTCGCGCCTTGCCTAAAGCCTCCATGCGCGCCGACCACGCCCACGGCATGAAGCTCGTCATCCTCGGGCGGGACGGCACGATCAACCGCTACCGCGACGACCACGTCAAGGCGCCGGAGGAACTCGACCCGCTGCCGGGGGCGCTGGAGGCCGTCGCGCGCCTGAATCACGCCGGCTGGCACACGGTGCTGGCGACCAACCAGGCCGGCATTGGCCGCGGCCTGCTGGACATGGCCTCGCTGAATGCCGTGCACATCCGCCTGAACCAGTTGCTGGCCGAAAAGGGCGGGCGCCTGGACGCGGCGTTCTTCTGCCCGCACACGCCCGAAGAAGGCTGCGACTGCCGCAAGCCCCTGCCCGGCCTCATCCAGCAGATCGGCGAGCGCTTCGACGTTGCGCTCGCCACCATCCACATGGTCGGCGCGTCGCTGACCGACCTGCTGACGGCGCAGAACGCCGGCTGCATGCCCCACCTCGTGCTGACCGGCCCCTTCGGCAGCCTCGGCACCAACGAGCTCGCCAACCTGCTCGTGCAGGTGCCCACGGCCCGCGTGCACGACGACCTGATGAGCTTTGCCGAAGCCATCATCCAGGAGGAGCGCCGCCGCGTTGCCGTGCAGCGCGGCCAGGTTCTGACCCCCGACACCCAGGCCGGAGACCTGAACTGAAGTGATGAGCCCACCCCCTACCGGCTTCGCCGGCCCCCTCAAGGGGGCGATGCCAGCAGCCCGGCAAAGCCGGTTCTGCGGCATCCGCTTGGCCATGCACTCTGGCGCCACCGTTGCGCACCTATTGATTCGGAAGTCCTGATGGCAACGCTATTGAGCGCTATCCGCTCGCTGATCTTTGTCCTGGTTCTCGTCGTCACCGTCATCCCCTGGGCGACCGGTGTCGTCATCCTGTCCATCTTCCGCCGCGGCGACCCGGTCTACTGGGCTTGTGCCGGCTGGCTCAAGGTCGCCATCTGGAGCGCGCGCCTCATCTGTGG
>NZ_JBFULE010000225.1:0-7208 GCF_056400485.1 Roseateles sp. P5_B10 | reverse complement strand
GGAAATCGCCACCGGCAGCGCGGACCTGTCCCAGCGCACTGAAGAGCAGGCCTCCAATCTGGAGGAGACCGCTTCGTCGATGGAGGAGCTCACGGCCACCGTTCAGCGCAGCGCTGCGTCCGCGCGTGAGGCCGCTGCATTGGCTGGTGCCGCCAGCAAGGTGGCGACGCGAGGCGGCGCGGTCGTCTCGGAGGTGGTCTCGACCATGGGGAACATCAGTGCCAGCTCGCGCAAGATTGCCGACATCACCGGCGTGATCGACGGCATCGCCTTTCAGACCAATATCCTGGCCCTGAACGCCGCCGTCGAGGCTGCGCGAGCGGGCGAGCATGGCCGCGGATTCGCGGTTGTTGCGGGCGAGGTGCGCACGTTGGCACAGCGCGCCGCGACCGCGGCCAAGGAAATCAAGGTATTGATCGGCGAGAGCGTGGAGCGGGTGGATGCCGGCGTGCGGCTCGTCGAAGGTGCAGGCGTGACGATGGAAGAGATCGTGCGCAACGTGCAGCAGGTCGCGACGCTGATTGCAGAGATCGGCGCCGCCGCGGACCAGCAGAGCGTTGGCATCGGAGAGGTCAGCAACGCCGTGAACCAGCTGGATCAGGTGACCCAGCAGAACGCGGCGCTGGTGGAGGAATCGGCGGCTGCCGCGGACAGCCTGAGTCAGCAGGCGCGGCGCCTGACCGAGGTGGTTGGCGTGTTCAAGCTTGGAACTGGGCAGTGAGCGCGTAACGACTGAGGATCGGCAAGCGGGCCCCGTCCGCGACCGCTCAGGTGCGCGACCGGTACCTGCAGCGCCATGTTCGCAGCCCTACTTCTTCCGGTTGCCGCCGCTGAGGTCACTTGCCGGTTGCCCGGCCTTGCCTTGCTGCTCCTGCGTGGCTTTGATGAAGGGCTGCGCCATCTCCAGGGCGTAGCTGAGTTCCACCTTTTGCATCACGCTTTCCTTGTCGACCGTCCACTCCTTGAAGGGCGCGTCGGGCACGGGGTCGCGGCGCATCTCGGCGAGGATGTCGCCACGGGTTACGCCTGCGTTGAGGCGACCCTGCCACTGCCTGGCCCATTGAGCCATGGGCTCATCGCGCATGTTCTGTACTAGCGAAACGAGAGTCTGGTGTGCCTCGTCTGCATTGGCGGCATAGGCGTAGGCCAGCGCTGCGGAACGCGCGAGCGCGTCGACTTCGCGCGCGGTCTGCCAGGCCGAGATGACACCCTGCAGCGCAGCACTGTCTGGGGCATCCGTGGCGGCCACTTCGGTCTTGAAGACGGCCAAGGCAGCTTCCGGTGATTGCGGATTCAAGCCGCGGGCGCGCTGCAGATGGCCCTGGGCGGCCTGGAGATAGGCGCGCCTGGCATCACCCTCGTTGCGCTCGGCCAGGCGCAGATTAGCCATGCCCAACAGATACCGGGCCTCGAAGTTGGCGTCATCCCCTTGCAGGACGGCATTCAGCGCCGGCAAGGCTTCCTGCGGGTTCCCCCAGTCGATCTGCGCCCGGCTCAAGGTGAGGCGGGCCAGGTCGTCGTTCGGGAACTGCACCGCCAGGCCGGCGACCTTCTTCAGCAGCGCCTCTCCGGTTGGCCGGTTCGGGCACGCCTTCAAGGCGGCATCCGCCAGCACGAATTCGCCCGCCGCGCGGGGCAGCGCATGGAACCTCAGCCGTGCAGCCGGAAGGGATGGTTGTGCCACCCGCAGGGCCTCCATGCCCCGAAGGCCATACCGCCACATCACCGCGCTGATCTCGGATGCCTTGACGTTGTAGGCCCGTTCGAAGGCCGTCGTCGGGGAAGCGCCGCGGTCCACGAGCCCGAGATACCGGTTCAGGCGCTTGCGCCTGTCTTCCGTTGACAGCATGTAGTGCGTCAACAGCCAGGACTTCGCCTCGAACTCCAGGCGCACGCCCGCGTCGCCGGCGTAGTTGTGGGCGTTGGCGAGCCGGTGTTGCAGGACGTCGTCGTATTCGAGGCTGTACCTTCGGCCGTCATCGATGAACTTCAGGTAGCGGGCGATGGCTTTCGGTGTGCGACCCACCACCATCTGCTTTTCCGAGAACCGCACTGCGGAGAAGTACTGCGCGAAGCCATCGATGAACGACGTCGGGGTGCGGATGTCCGTATGGCGATAGAGAAAGTGCCGCGCATACGCCTCGAAGACATAGGACAGCGTGTCGTTCAGCGGGGACTTGTCGAGCTGCTCGTCGCGGAGGCTGGGGACGCGTTCCAGATGCACCCCGAACCCCTGGACGCCGGAGGTGCAGCTGCTGTACAGGCCCACGGCATCGGCCGGCACGCTGGCGTCGATCTCACCCAGGGCAGAGGCGCGGCTGTGGTAGTACAGCGTCAGCTTGGGTTCCGGCTGTTCGGCCTGGCGCAGGGGCTGGGTGTAGATGCGCAGCAGATGGTCGAGCTTCTCCAGGTTGTCCAGCAGCTGGGTGACGTCTTCCTGGCTGGCGTCGGAGTACACGACGAAGCGCTGGCTTTCGGCCCGGAACCACGCGGAGAGGTCGCCCCTCTTGCCGGCCACCACCACGCGCGGTTCCAGATTCGTCGGGCCGGATTGCTGGGCGCCAGCGGAGCAGGCCGACAGCAGACAGAGGGCGGCAGCGAGCGTGTTCGCCCAGGGTCCGTTGCGCATGGGAAATTCCTTTTCGATGTGTGAGAGGGAGTGAGACGCCGCGGGTCCGATTTTCATCGTCAGGGCGCGGTCGGAGTCACTGGCGCAGCTGTCTTTACTCGACTTCGCGTGTGTACGAAGGTCTGGTTAGCGACGGTAGAGAAGGGTGGCGCCAGGCGGTGACCCTCAAGGCGTGCACAGGAACGGTTTCGCCGCTGTTGCCGCGACCGTGGGGGCCGTCTCCATTTGGGCAACCAGCTTTGGCAGGGCCTGCGCCAATGCGGCGCGATCTTGCGCGGTGTCGCGGCGCAGCGTGACGCTGTCGTTGTCACCGAGGACGAAGTTGCCGATGTACATGGCACGACCTGCAGGCAGCAGGAATGCCTGGTCCTTCGCTGCGAACCTGCCGCCGTTGAAGGCGCTGTAGACGTAGTGGCCCGGGGGCACGTCAAAGGCGAAGAAACGAGTCGGGCCTGGGACGCCGGGCGCGCCGGCCTCGATCCGGTTGTACGAAAAGCAATTGCCCGTGATCTTCTGCTGGGTCACGTCGTACTGGTCCAGGACCACCCCGAACCGTTCGAAGCGCCACGGGCGATCAACCGTGACGCCGACCACGGCGATGGCGCGCTCACCGTGCGGATCCAGCGCCGCGCCGTCGTAGGGCTTGGCTGCGTTGATCACGCATCCCGTCAACCAGCCGGTCGCGGCGAGGGCGAGCCAGCGGGTCGCGTGGCGTTGTCGACGCGTCATGGGGCCTTCGGCTCGATGTGCAGGATGACGCGCTGGTAGCGGGTGAGGGCGGGTGTGCCTTTGTCGGTGACCTGCACGATGACGTGGGCGGTGGCCGGCGCGTCCACCTCGGGTGTGCGCAGGCCGATGCGGGCTTGAACCTCGGTGCCCAGCGGCAGCGGGGCTTTCAGCGTGCCGGCCTCGGGGTAGGCCAGCCACAGGAAGCTCAGGCTGTCGCCGTCGGGGTCGCTGCTGGGACTGGCGTCGAGGGTGACCCAGTCGCCGCCGCGTACATGCAGCTCGGTGGCATGGGCCAGGCGCACGACCGGCGCGTGGTTGGCCTCGGCGGGCGGGCGCGTCGTCCACAGCATGCGGGCGGCGAAGTCGTTCTGGATGGCCTCGCGCCAGCGCCACAGCGTCACGAGCGCATCGTTGAACTCACGCTCCCCGGCCTTGACGGGGCGGCCGTAAGCTGCAGGAACAACGGGCCGGAAGCGATCCACGGCATTGGTCCAGATCGGGCGCGTCTCGGTCTCGACGGGCACGCCGCCGGTGAAGCCGTCCGGGTCGGTGTCCTCGCGGCGCGGCGTGTACTGCTCGTAGCGCCCGCCCCAGCCGCCCCAGTTCGGGTGCTCGGGCGCGTTCAGGCCGTTGGGAATGAGGCCGAGGAAGGAGGGCGTGTCGCCCTCCATGCCGTAGGCGATGTCCGGGTAGGCGGCGCCCAGCGGGCCGTGGCCCTGCTGGATGTTGCGGACGATCCAGGCGTTGCTGACGTGCTGGTTGTCGATGCCCTCGATCTCGCGGTGGATCGCGGCCCAGGTGGGGCGCGCATAGCTGCCGGGGCTGACGATGTAGAAGAGGCCCGGGAACTCGCGGCGCAGCCAGGCACCGCTGTCGTCCTGGTCCGAGATGGTGTAGACGCGCAGGCGGCTGACCGCCGCGTCGACGGCTGCTTTCGGGTGCGTATGGCGCAGGCTGTGCAGGGCCTGCGCCAGCGTGTTGGCACCACCCCAGACGCTGACCCACAGCGGGCGCGGATCGGGGCGTTCGAGCTCACGCAGCAGCAGCTCGGAGCCGGGGCTGTCGCGCCCGTCACCGATGGCCTGCAGGCCGTAGCCGGGCTGGCCCGTCACGACGCGCGCCAGCAACTGCGCGGCATCGGGGTAGGCGCGGTCGTGCTGGCGCAGCCGGGGCAGCACCTGGGCGTAGCGCTGGATCACCCGTTTGATCGACTCGGGATGCACGCCCTGCTTCATGTGCACCGAGGTCGTGGCCACGAGGCCGCGCAGCTCGATGTCGTTGGCATAGAGCAGCAGCCGCACGAGGGACTGCGTGTCGTCGGGCTCGTTCTCGATGTCGGTGAGGACGACGAGGCGCGGTTTGACGAGTGGTGGTTCGGCCACGGCGATGCCCGGCAGGGCGAGCAGGCCGATCAGCAGGGTGATGCAGAGTCTGAGCACCGGTCCAGGCCTCAGCGGAACAGGCGCTGCGAGAAGTGGAAGAGGTTCTCGGCCCAGCTCTCGCGGTCATGGCCGGACTCGTCCACGTTCCACAGGTGCGGGATGCCGCGCTCCTTCAGCGCGCGGTGCACGGTCTGTGAGACGTTGATCAGGCCGTCCTTGTTGCCGCAGGACAGGTAGAGCAGCGCGAGCTGGCGCCGCGCGGCGGCAGGGTCGGGCAGCAGTTCGGTGGCCGGCTTGGTATTGGGTGCGGAGGAGAACCCGCCCACTGACGCAAAGGTGTCGAGGTGGGCCAGGCCGAAGTTCAGCGACTGGCCGCCGCCCATCGACAGGCCGGCCAGCGCACGGTGCTGGCGGTCTGCCAGCGTCGGGTACTTGGCGTCGACCGCCGGGATCAGGAACTCGATCAGGTCGCGCTCGAACTTGGCAAACCCGGCCGCGTTCTCCGCCGTGAACACGCGGTCCGCGGGCGGCGAGCTGTCGTCGGGCAGCGCGCGGCCATTGGGCATGACGACGATCATCGGCAGCGCCTTGCCGTCGGCAATCAGGTTGTCCAGGACGGTGTTGGCCCGCACATAGCCTTGCCATTCGTGCTGGTTGCCGCCGATGCCGTGCAGCAGGTAGAGCACCGGGTAGCGCTGCTGCGCCGAGTAGCCGGGCGGCAGGTAGACGACGGCCAAGCGCCGCGTGCCGGTGACGCCGGAGGCGTAGCTCAGCTCCTCGATGCGCCCCGGCGCCACGCCGGCGCGCGGGTCGGCGAAGCCGGCGGACGGCGCGGGGAAGGCACGCACGTCGTCGGCGGCGAGGGTGATCGGGCGGCCAAAGTTGGCGCGCGCCCGATCAGGCGTGACGGTCTCGACGCCTTGCGCCGGAGCGGCGGTGGCGAGTGCCAACAGGGCGATGGTGGCCAGGGTCTTGGTGTATTGCATTTGGAGTGCTTGTTTCCGAAGTGATCAACCCTTGCGGCCGCGCCGCCAAGTGTCGACCACCTGTTTTGCCAGCGCGTCGGCCTCGCGTTGCTGCGCGGCGGTGAGGGGTGCCGACGGGTTCATCTGTGATACCGCATCGATTACCTTTTCCATCCCCTTTGCCATGCCCGGAATTTGCTCTTCCGTGATCTGCAGATAGGCATTCTTATAGCCGCTACGTTGTGTCGGCGTAATGCCCAGGTCGCGCGCCATATCGCCCGATGCCATGGCAAACGACATCAATGTGTTGCGATCACCCGCCAGCGCAGCTTTGCGCACATCGGCCTGCAGCCTGGCGAGCAGCGCCGGGTCCGCCTTGTCCTTGGCGTCGGGAGCCTGCAGAGATTGCAGATAGGCCATCGCCGCTCCTGCAGCACCGCCCTCATAGGCTTTTTGCAGGAGCTCACCGCTGCGCGCCAGCGTGGCGGCGTCGAAGACCTGGCAGCGACGCTGCTCGCGCTGGGCGTTGGTGATCGTCTCGTTGCTCACGCCCTCCTCGCCGCCCATGTCCTTGAGCGCCTTCTTGACATTGGCTGGCATCAGGTCCGGTTGATCGCGGAGGGCGAAGAGGGCTTCCGGGACCTTGGACATCATTGAGCAATGCTGAAGCGTCTGGGCCGCTTTCAGCGCATCCTCCGCAGTCCCGCCGTTCAGGCCCAGCTGCACCTTGCGCAGCGACTCGGTCGGCGATTCGCCTTCGGGCGGTGCTGCGACATTGGCGCGACCGGGCAGCACGGGCCTGCTCGCGGCAGGCGTCGGTACTGCCTGGACCGCGACGGCTGCGGCGCTGGCTGCTTCGGCTGGTGTTGCGAGCGCTGCGGGCATTACGGGCGCCGAAGCCTGCACGGCAACCGGTGCTTCGCCGGCCGGCTTGTGACCGTACAGCCAGGCAGCGGCGCCGCCGGCAAGCAGCAGCACCGCGGCGCCCACCGCATTGCGCGTTCGGTGGCTGGCCTGATCCTTCTGTGTCTTCTTCATCTTGTGTTCTCCCTGGGACCGTCGAATGTCGCCGTGCCTACTGCGGGGCCGAGGCGGCTGCGGCTGCGGCCGGCGGGCGCCCGAGCAGCCGGCGGGGGATGTACTGGTAGTCCTTGCCGTCCGGCTTCTTCCAACCCAGGATCAGCGCGAGACCGTAGCCAGGCCCCTGGAAGTAGCGCACACGGAAATTACGCAGGCCCTTGGCCAGCTTCACGGTTTCCATCARCGGATAAGCCGCATGGATGCCGTCGTTGTTGATCACCTCCACGTCATCGATGGTCAGGATGGCCCCGTCGTCAGACAGCAGCATGAGGTCCATGGTGAGGTCCTGCGGCATATTGACGGTGAAGCGGATGTCCAGCCCGAACCATTCGTTCATGTCCAGGCCAGGGAAGCCCTCGCGGTGGTCGGCCGGCGTGAGGACGAGCGGGGCCAGGCGCACGGGCTTGATGGGTTTGCGGCGGC
>NZ_JBFULE010000224.1:0-7245 GCF_056400485.1 Roseateles sp. P5_B10 | reverse complement strand
CGACGACAAGGATGGTTTCACCATCCGCTTCGGGAACGAATTTGTCGGCGGGCTGCTCGTCTGTCGCTGTCGCTGCATAGAAGCGCGGCAGATAGATCTTCACCGTCGTGCCTCTGCCCACCTCGGAGTACAGCTTGACGTGGCCGTTGGACTGCTTGACGAAGCCGTACACCTGGCTGAGGCCGAGACCGGTTCCCTTGCCTTCGGGCTTGGTCGTGAAGAACGGTTCGAACGCGCGAGCGAGCGTGTCGGTATCCATCCCGCAGCCCGAGTCCGTGACACAGACCACCACGTATTGGCCAGGTTTCACTTCAACGTGGCGGCTTGCATAGGCGTCATCAAGATGCGCATTTGCCGTCTCGATCGTCAGCTTGCCGCCATTGGGCATGGCATCTCTGGCGTTGACGGCCAGGTTGACCAGCGCACTCTCGAGTTCGTTCGGGTCGACTTCAACGTTCCAAAGGCCGCCTGCTAGTACTGTCTCCAGCTCCACCGTTTCGCCCAGGGAACGCCGAAGCAGTTCGGAAATGCCCTGAACGACAACGTTGATATCCAAGGCCTTGGGATCAAGGGGTTGGCGTCGCGCGAAAGCGAGGAGCCTCTGCGTCAACTTCGCTGCACGCTTGGCTCCCGACATCGCCGAAGCCGCCGCGCGACGATGTCGGGCCATCGCTTCCGGCAGGGTGCGATTGAGCATCTCGAGGTTGCCGACGATCACTTGAAGCAAGTTGTTGAARTCATGSGCRATGCCGCCGGTGAGCTGGCCGAYRGCYTCCATCTTCTGTGCCTGCCGCAGCGCTTCGCCTTGCTGAACCAACTCCTCGGTCCTGCAGCGAACTTGTTCTTCCAAATGCGCGTTCAGGTCTCGCAACGCTGTTTCTGCTCGCCGGCGCTCGGCCACCTCGCGCTGCGTTTCTTCATTGAGTCGCACGTTGTCGATGGCTACGGCGGTTTCTCCGGCGAGGCCACTCATGCTTCGTTCGGATTCCTCGGTGAACATTCCTGGCCGGGAATGCCCGAAGAAGAGGCCACCGATCACCGCGCCTGATCGAGAGATGACCGGCACCGCCAAGTAACTTTTGACCGGCAAATGGCCAGCCGGCATGCCGTGGAATGGTTCGTTGTGGCCATACCTCGGGTCGAGTGTGATGTCATCGGAGCGCACGATGCCGGAGCCATCGAAGGTCGGCGCAAAGATGGCCGTATTGCGCGGCATCGCGAACTTGGAGAACGCCTCTGCAGGCACGCCGGAGAGGCTGTAGAGCATGTAGCTTTCGCCAGCGTCGTTGACCTGGTTGTATAAGAAGGCGCCAAACTCTGCGCCCGTCAGTTCGACACCGGCGTCCGTGACCGTTTGGACGAGCGTCTGCAGGTTCGTTTCGCGCGCGAGACTGGCCCCCGTCCGGATCAGCAACTCGAGGGCCCGTTTCTGGTCCGCCAGCTGCAGTTCGTCTCGTCGCCGCTCTGTCCGATCCCTCAGGATCTTGACAAAGCCCGCGTCGGGGTCTCCTTCATACAGCCAGCTGGTTTCGCCGATGGCCCAGATCAGCTGGCCATCCTTGCGCAGGCGCCAACCTTCGGCACCCGCAGATCCGCTACGTCGAGCCTCGGCGACCTCTGTGTCCCACGCCGACCTGCCGCCTTCTTCCGACGGGAATACACGCGCAAGCGACTGGCCCAGCATCTCTGGCTCCGTCCAACCAAGCATCGCTCGAGCACCTTCGCTCCAGCCTGTGACGAAGCCAGCCGAGTCCACCGTGATGATTGCGGTCTGAACCGCTCTGTTCAGAATGCGGCGGTATCGATCAATGACCGCGTCCTTCCACTCTGCCGTCGAGGTTTCGCGCGACAGACTGAATGTCAGCGGGATGTGGTCAAGGGGCTTAGACATCGATCAAAAGCGGGACTGTTGCTTCGCAACGGTCGGTGTTGAAGTTCGTTTCAGCGGCGAAGCATCGTTTACGCGAGTCACCCGTTGTGTAGGACGACACGTGATCTGTACTTTGGCGAGTGTCTGCGTTCTGGTGGCACGGCTGAATGGGTCTAACCGTGCGGCGCCGGCCATGTCGGACATGGATCTCCTGTTGTACCGGATGCGCTTCGGGCGTCCCATGCGCACACCGAGAGCGGGTCGAAGCGCCGCAAGCAATGTCGAATGCCGACGTCAGGCACGTCCGTGGCCCTGAGCGCGTTTCAACTGAAACTTCAGCGCCGCAGCGCGAAATGACCGCGACGCCAGCGGACGCGACATTGGGCTCCCGCCGAGAGCCATGGAGAAACTGTCCATTTCGATGACGGCTCCCGCTGTGAGTGCAAGGAATGGATTCAAAACATGAAAGCCGCCATCTACACCGCCAAGGGCAATGCAGCCGAGGTGCTGCAAGTTACCGACCTTCCCACACCTTCGCCTGCCGCTGGTGAAGTGCTTGTGCGGGTCAGCCACTCCGGCGTCAATCCTTCCGACGTCAAAGGCCGCTCGGGCGTCGGCAGCTCAGCCATGGAGCATGGCCTGGTCATCCCGCACAGCGACGGAGCCGGCCGTGTCCAGGCCGTCGGCGAGGGCGTCTCGCATGGCTTGATCGGGCAACAGGTATGGCTGCACAACGCTCAATGGCTGCGTGCGCATGGAACTGCGAGCGAATACATCGCGCTGCCCGCCAGTCTCGCCGCACCTCTGCCAGACGGGGTTCCAACTGAAGTCGGAGCGTCCATCGGTATCCCGCTGATGACAGCGGTGCACGCGATCGATGCGCTGGGACCATTGCTCAACAAGACGGTCCTCGTCTTCGGTGCCACGGGTGCGGTCGGCGCGTATGCGACGCAGCTCGCTGCGCGGTCTGGCGCGCGAGTGATTGCCGTGGTCAGTAGCGAAGAGAAGGCCGCCCGCGCCCTGTCTCTGGGGGCCGAGTGGACCTTGAACTACAAGAGCGATGACCTGGCCGCGGGCGTGCGCGAGATCACGCGCGGCAGGGGTGTCGACGCCATCATCGAGGTCGACGCCGCCACCAACGCACGTCACTGGGGAGAACTGCTGCGCTTTGGCGGCCAGGTCGTGGTCTACGGGTCGAGCGGCGCCAACATCGGCGTCGCCTTTCGCCCTTTGATCGCCAACTTTGCTCGCCTCTATTTCTTCATCGTTTACCTGCTCCCCGATGGTGTTCGCAAGGAGACGCTGCGAAGCATCGAAGCCTTGCTGACCCGCTGCGACCTCCTGCATCCACCCACAACCGTGTTCGCGCTGAACGACATTGCGCGTGCTCACGAGATGGTCGAAGCCGGGGCACCCACCAAAGTGCTGATTGCCCTTTGAGCGCTGCCGTCCGCGTGGCCGACTCGGCCTGAAATCTTCCAAACGCGAAACGAGGGAAGCCCGCACGGCGCAACCGTTTCATTCAAAACCCGTCCACCGTCGGGCGAAATCCACTCGGCGCCAATGGCCTTCACAGTCGACGCTCGCTGAGCACGCCGGAGGAATCTTCCAACATGTCCACCGATCACCTTTCATCCGATTCCACGCCATCACACGAGCAGCAACTGCATGCACTGCGCAAGCGCGCCCGCGGCCGTGAACTGATCGACGACTACGCCCGTCAGCGCATCGTGGCGTTGCCTCGGTCGGACAGCGCCATCGCCTACTTCGAGATGGGTGACCCGAACGGCACGCCGCTGCTGTGCCTGCACGGGCTCTCGGTGTCGGGCTTCTTCTTCGCGCAGTACCACGCCTACTTCGTGAGGCGCGGCATCCGTGCGATCGCCCCCTGCCTGCTGGGCGGCGTCTACCTGGCCGACGGGCTCAAGACCATCGACCAGCTGAGCGCCGAACTCGTCGAGCTGCTGGATATCCTGGACATCCACAAGTTCGACATGGTGGGTTTCAGCTGGGGCACGCTGCCCCAGCTGGCCCTGATCGCGCGGGTGCCGCAGCGCATCCGCCGCGCCGGCCTGCTGGGCGCGATGTTGCCGCAGAAGTTCATCGGCAAGGCGGAGATCGCGCAGCTGAAATCCGATGTGCGCCAGTCGCTGAAGATGGTGGCCCACGCGCCGCGGCTGCATCGTCATCTGATGTGGCTGCTATGCAAACTGCCGGTGTCGGTACTGATGGAGCAATTCAGGGACGAGCAACTGTCCGCCGCCGAAGCCGCGGCGCTGGAAGACGGCTCCGTTTTCAGCCAGCAACTGGCGCATTGCATGCAGGAATGCCAGCGCACCGGTTCGCGCTTCTTCACCGACGGCTGGCGCATGTTCCTTGACGAGCCCGGCTATGCGCTGGACGACCTCGCAGCACTCCCGCCTGGCGCAGACCTGCGCCTGTACGTCGCCGAACGGGACAACGTGCACCTTCCGGTGTTCTCGCGCATGATCGCCAGCGCCTGTCCCGACGCCGATGTCGCCCGGCTCAAGCTCGACGACGCGCTCACGCCCATCGACGGCGTCAATGGTCCGCATGCCGTGTTTCGGCCGGTGTATTCGCGCCGCGGCAGCAGCATCTTGGTCGCACCCAACGCGGGGCGGATGGCCTGCATGCTCTATTTGACACAAGCGTTGGACAACCTGATCCCGGAGCGGGCGCCCGAGCGTCAGGCTTTCAGCTGGGCGTGACCCGCGCCTGAAATTCCGGCGTCGACAAAGTATCAACCATTGGCACCATGACTTTCCTTTACTCGGGGCTCCGCCGGCACAACGTGTCAAGTCAGCGCGAGGCGGCGCGTATGAAAGACAGCTTGTTCGAAACCGATTCAGGCTGGCATGCTCGGGAGCTTGTCGCCGCTGACGTTCCGGCCCTACAGGCGCTGTTCGAGGCGAGGCAAGACTATTTCCGACTTGTAAGCGGCCAGGATGTTGCTGTCGACGAAGCAGCCAGAGAATTCGCCGACCTCCCCCCGGCTGAGATGCCCTATAGGCGGATGTACATCATTGGGTTCTTCGATGCTGCCGAGTCGATATGGGGCATGGCCTCGATCGTTACCGATTTCATCGCGAGGGGCGTCGGTCACATCGGGCTGTTTCTTATGCGTGATGGTGGAGGCGCGTTTAGCTACGCGGCCCTGGAGAAGTGGATGCATGAGGTTGAAGGCCAGCAATGGCTGCGCCTCGGTGTCGTGATAGGTAATGAGCGTGCGGAGCGGTTCTGGGAGCGCTGCGGCTACTTACAGTTGCGCGAGCGCGGTCCTGTTGAGTACGGCGTGCAGACAAACATGCTCCGCGTAATGATGAAGCCTTTGGCTGGCGGCACTTGGTCGGAATATTTGGCGCTCGTCGAACGCGACAGGCCCGAGGCGTCGCCGATCTAAGAGGCGGAGTGGTCACTCGCCCCTCGACGGGCCCAATGGCCGGTAACGGCGCGAGCAGTCGTTGCCCAGCCAGAACCTAGTGACGGCAACCAGCCGAGGCTGTGTGAGAACGCATGATTCCAACGCTGGCGCGCGGACGCTTCGTTGGCTGGACCGCTTGAGCTGGTTATGGGCGCGACGCTGCGGATGTCGCCGGGCGATGCGCCCTGTGGCCTTCTAGGGCGCTGCAAGTCGTTTTAGGCAGCAAATGGCGCTCACGCGCCCATCACTCTCATCGCTTGGATCAGCGGCCCGATGCCCAAGATGCGCATCACCCGCTTCAAGTTGTAGGCCAGGACGTGCAGGCTCATCTCCGTGCCGACATGCGCGAGCCGTCGCGTCAGGAAGTGCGTTGAGCCCATCCAATGCTTGAGCGTTCCGAAGACGTGTTCCACGGTGCGCCGTCGGACCCTCATGGCGTAGGGCGCTTGATCCAATCGCTGCTGAACAGATTCCATGACGGCCTCGTGCTCCCAGCGCCTGATGCGGCGGTACGCACTGGTGGTGCACTGCTCTTTCATCGGGCAACGCGGACATGCACTCGACCAGTACAGGCGTATCTGTTGACCCCTCTCGTCCGTGGTGAAGCGGTGAACGGCGCGCTGACCCGCCGGGCATTGGTACTGGTCGTCGCGGGCGATGTAGATGAAGTCGGCCTTGTCGAAGCGTCCTTCGGCCTTGGCGTTGGAAGTCATCGGTTTGGGCACGTACGCCGCGATCCCCTCGTCTTCGCAGGCCTTGAGCTCCACACCGTTGTAGTAACCGCGGTCTGCAATGGCTTGCAGCTCGGTGACGCCCATGGCCTCGCGCGAGACCACCGCCATCTTGCTCAGCTGCGCTCTATCACTGCTGTCGTTGGTGACCTCATGCGCGACGATCAAGTGGTTCTTTGCATCCACGGCCGTCTGGACGTTGTAGCCAATGACCGCCGAGCCCGGTCGGCTGGTCGCCATGGCGCGTGCATCGGGATCAGTCGTTGACAGTTGCCCATCGGGCTCAGACGCCAGTTGCACCTTGATCGCATCGAGCTGCTGCATGCGCTGACGAAGCTTCTTGATCTTCTCCTGCACGCGTTCTGTCTTGGCCTGCAGTCCGGCCGTCTGTGTCCGGTCCGCCGTCTCCAGACCATCCAGATAGCGCTGGATGCTCTCGGTGATGTGCTCTTGGAATCGTTCGATCTTCACTGCGGTGAAGATCCTGTCGCGGTTGTTGACCGCCTTGAACTTGCTGCCGTCGATGGCCACGATGGCCTGCGCGAAGAGGTCCAGTTCGCGGCACAGCATGACGAACCGTCGACAGACGTTGCGGATGCCCTTGCCGTTGTCGTGTCGGAAGTCGGCGATGGTCTTGAAGTCCGGCGCCAAGCGGCCGGTCAGCCACATCAGCTCAAGGTTGCGCTGGCATTCGCGTTCCAGGCGTCGGCTGGACTGGATGCGGTTGAGATAGCCGTAGATGTAGATCTTCAGCAGGACCGCTGGGTGATAGGAAGGTCGACCAGTCGTCGCAGGGTTTGCGCCATCAAAGCCAAGCCCTGGCAGATCCAGTTCCTCGACGAACGCATCAATCACTCTGACCGGGTTGTCGGTGCCGACGAAGTCGTCGAGGGACTCGGGTAGCAGCGTGACCTGGTGTCGATCCTCTCCCTCAATGAATCGCTTCATGGGCAGACCCGTGCTGTGGCGTTCCCACAATCTAGGCAGCGGCACGGGCTATCCAAGGAGGGTTTTCACACAGCCTCGGCACATTGCTGACACCCCACTCAGCAGAGCGACGGGCGGCATAACGCTGCAGAGCCGAAGTACCGCTCCGTTCACTTCCTTGCTGCCGCTGGCTCATGGTGACTGGATTGCGTGCTCATCGCGCCGGCCTGGATGTTGACGACCACTGGAATACGCAGGACGGCTCGCCCTAGAAC
>NZ_JBFULE010000223.1:0-7260 GCF_056400485.1 Roseateles sp. P5_B10 | reverse complement strand
AAAAAACCGCCGGGCTTTGCGGGCCCGGCGGTTTGTAGGGAGTCTGGGTTCAGCGCGCGCGCTCAGGACTCTCCACCGCCGGGGCGGGGAAAAAACCAAAAGCTAAAGTAAGCAGCGCGGGACATGGGAGCGGAATCTAGCACGCTGGCCGGCGCAGTCGTTCGTGAAGCGCCAAGCCAGGCTTTCAAGCCGTGCCACCCACCGTCAATCCCTCGATCCGCAACGTCGGCTGCCCGACCCCCACCGGCACGCTCTGCCCTTCCTTGCCGCAGACGCCCACACCGGTGTCCAGCGCCATGTCATTGCCGATCATGCTGACGCGGGTCAGCGCGTCCGGGCCGTTGCCAATGATGGTGGCACCCTTGACCGGGTACTGGATCTTGCCGTTCTCGACCCAGTAGGCCTCGCTGGCCGAGAACACGAACTTGCCGCTGGTGATGTCGACCTGGCCGCCGCCGAAGTTGGTGGCGTACAGGCCCTTCTTGATCGACGCGACGATCTCCTTGGGATCGTCCTTGCCGCCCAGCATGTAGGTGTTGGTCATGCGCGGCATCGGCACATGGGCATAGCYCTSRCGGCGGCCGTTGCCGGTCGGGGCGACCTTCATCAGCCGCGCATTCATCGCGTCCTGGATATAGCCCTTCAGGATGCCGTCCTCGATCAGCACATTGCGCTGGCTGGCACAGCCCTCGTCGTCGACGTTGAGCGAGCCGCGGCGGTCGGGGATGGTGCCGTCGTCCAGCACCGTCACGCCCTTGGAAGCCACGCGCTGGCCGATGCGGCCGGCAAAGGCGCTCGAGCCCTTGCGGTTGAAGTCGCCCTCCAGGCCGTGGCCAACAGCTTCATGCAGCAGCACACCGGGCCAGCCCGGGCCGACCACGACGACCATCTCGCCGGCCGGCGCCGGGCGGCTTTCCAGATTCGTCAGCGCGGCGTGCACCGCCTGCTCGACATAGCTGGCGATCATCTCGTCAGTGAAATAGGCCAGGCCGAAGCGCCCACCGCCGCCGCCCGAGCCGACCTCGCGGCGGCCATTGCTCTCGGCGATGACGGTGATGGACAGGCGCACCAGCGGGCGCACGTCCGCTGCCAGCGTGCCGTCGGCACGCGCGATCAGCACCACCTCGTGCTCAGCGGCCAGGCCGGCCATGACCTGAGCGACGCGCGGGTCCTTGGCGCGGGCCATCTTCTCGGCGCGCTCCAGCAGTGCGACCTTGGCGGCACTGTCGAGGCTGGCAATGGGGTCGGACACGCCGTACAGCTCGCGGCTGCCGGCCACGCGGCTCTGGCCCGGCACCTTGACCTTCTTGCTCTGCCCAGCCGCGGCGATGGTGCGCACGGTGCGCGCGGCGTCCAGCAGCGAATCGAGCGAGATGTCGTCCGAGTAGGCGAATGCCGTCTTCTCGCCGGCCACGGCGCGCACGCCGACGCCCTGGTCGATGCTGAAGGACCCGCTCTTGACGATGCCCTCCTCCAGGCTCCAGCCCTCGGCGCGCGTGGTCTGGAAGTAGAGGTCGGCGTCGTCGACGCGATGCTCGGTGATGAGGCGCAACGCCTGCGAGAGCGAGGCCTCGGTGAGGCCGAAGGGCTCCAGCAGTTGCGAGCGGGCGGTGGCCAGGCGGGCCAGGGTGGGTTCGACGGCGATCATGGCTTGATTCTAGGAAGTCGGGCGTCAGGCATTGGAAGACATGGACATCCTTCTTTACCGGCAGGGTGTCAGCCGCGCGGAAAAAGGCGTCGTTGTGGACAGACCTTGCAACCCGACGTCCCCAAGGAGTCCCCGATGAAGACCTTTCACAAAGCCCTGATCGCCCTGCTGACCCTCACCGGTGCCAGCGCCTTCGCCCAGACGCCCGGCACCAACACGCCTCGCATCGACCAGCGCGAGGCCAACCAGCAGGCCCGGATCGCGCAAGGCGCCGCCAGCGGCAGCCTGACGGCCCACGAGACCCAGCGCCTGGAGAAGGAACAGGCTCGCGTCGACCACGCCGAGGCGAAGGCCAAGGCCGACGGCACCGTCACCGCCAATGAGCGCCGCCGCCTGACCGCCATGCAAGACGGCGCCAGCCGCGACATCCACCGCAAGAAGCACAACGCCCGGGAGCAGTGACGCAACGCGGCCGCGTGTCGAGCCAGATGACCCATGCATTACGCCTGCTAACAAATCCATCCCTGGCGGTGGCCTGCTAGGGATGGCCGGCGAGGCGAGGCCCCGCACAGCATKCGGCGTATCCGTCCTTCACGGATCTGGAGCGCCGCATGAAGCTTTTCCCGCTCGCCACGCTGGCCCTGGCCGCTGCTGCCGGTCCTGCCTTCGCCGCCACCCTGGTCGGCTCGGGCTATGAGCAGCCCGTCTTCCTGACCGCCCCCAGCGGCGATTCGCGGCTCTTCATCGTTGAGAAGACCGGGCGCATCAAGGTGCAGGACAGCGGCGGCACTGTTTCGACCTGGCTCAACCTGTCGGGGCAGGTCGACACCGGCGGCGAGCGCGGCCTGCTGGGCCTGGCTTTCGACCCCGGCTTCACGAACAACGGCCGCTTCTATGTCGACTACATCGACAAGACGACGCTGAGCACCGTCGTCGCGAGCTACACCGTCAACGGCGCAGGTGCCGTGGACCTGGCCAGCGCCAAGACGGTCATCACGGTGGCCCAGCCGGCCGGGCGCAGCAACCACAAGGCCGGCTGGATCGGCTTCAATGCCGCGGACCCGGGCAACCTCTACGTCGCCACCGGCGACGGCGGCAGCTCCAACGATCCCGACAACAACGCCCAGAACCTCAACAGCAACCTGGGCAAGCTGCTGCGCATCACACCGAGCGCCGCGGGCGGCTACACGGTGCCAACGGACAACCCCTTTGTCGGCGTGGCAGGCAATGACGAGATCTGGGCCTATGGCCTGCGCAACCCCTACCGCAACAGCTTCGACCGCCAGACGGGCGACCTGTGGATTGGCGACGTGGGCCAGGGCGCGCGGGAAGAAGTGGATTTCGCTTCCGCTGCCTCGGGCCTCGGCCGCGGCGCCAACTACGGCTGGCGGGTGCGCGAGGGCACGATCGCTACGCCCGGGATCAGCGACCCCACGCCGCCCAACCTGACCGAGCCTATCTACGACTACGGCCGCGCCAACGGCGATGCCACCGTCATTGGCGGCTATGTCTACCGCGGCGGCGCGGATGCCAGCCTCGACGGCAAATACGTGTTCGGCGACTACATCTCCGGCCGCATCTGGACCCTGAACGGCGGTACCGCCACGCCACTGGCCTCGCCCTTCGGCGGCTCGACGCTGACCAGCTTCGGCGAAGGAGGCAATGGCGCCCTCTATGCCGTCGGCATTGACGGCAATGTCTATCTGCTCGCTGCCGCGGTGCCCGAGCCCGCGCCCGCGCTGTTGCTGGCCCTGGGCCTGGCGGCCGGCAGCCTCTTCACTCGTCGCCGCCGCGCTTGAGGGCCAGACCGGCGTCGTAGAGGCGGTTGCGCGGCGCGCCGCTGATCTGCGCGGCCAGGGCGACGGCCTGCTTGAGCGGCAATTCGGCGACGAGCAGGGCCAGCACGCGCAGGGCCTCAGTGGGCAGTTCATCGTCCGCCGCGGCCTGCGGCGCCAAGGCATGCAGCACGAGGACGAACTCGCCACGCTGGCGCTGGGCGTCGGCCGCGAGCCAGGCCGGCAGCGTCGCAGCCTCGGCGGTGTGGACGCTCTCGAACTGCTTGGTCAGCTCGCGGCAGACCGTCACGCGACGCGTCGGCGCCAGTTCGGCCAGCAGTGCAATCACCTCGACGATACGGTGCGGCGCCTCGAACACGACCTGGCTCTGGCCTTCCACAGCCAGCACCGCCTGCAGCGCCGTGCGGCGTTCGCCGGCCTTGGTCGGCAGGAAGCCGGCAAACGCAAAGCACCGGGCCGCCGTGTCGCCAGCCACACTAAGGGCCGTCACCGCGCTGCTCGGCCCGGGCAGGGGCAGCACGCGGTAGCCGGCTGCGACCACCTCCTGCACGAGCACGGCGCCGGGGTCCGAGATGGCCGGCGTGCCGGCGTCGGACGCATAGGCCACGCGCTCACCGGCGGCCAGCCGTGCGAGGACAGTGGCGCTGGCCTCGCGCTCGTTGTGCTGGTGCAGCGCGATCAGCGGCTTGTGCAGGCCCAGATGGCGCAGCAACTGAGCTCCCTGGCGCGTGTCCTCGCAGGCCAGGGCATCGGCCAGGCTTAAGGCATGGATGGCACGCAAGGAGATATCAGCCAGATTGCCGATCGGCGTCGCGACGAGATAGAGCGTGGCGGCCGGATACTGCTGGCCGCCGGCTGCGGCTTGTGCGGCCTGACGAAGCACAGAGGCATCAATGTTCAAGTGGGGCTCTCGTTCAAAACCTGACCGGGCCGAGATCGGCCTGGCGGGCGAGGACGCGGCGCTCGCGCATCTGCAGCGCGCCGGCCTGCGCCTGGTGGAGCGGAATTATCGAGTCGGCGGCGGCCCCAACCGCCGTGCCGGCGAAGTTGACCTGATCCTGCAGGACCGCGACGGCACCCTGGTCTTSGTCGAGGTGCGGGCAAGGGCGAGCGATTCGCATGGCGGCGCGGCCGCCAGCGTGACGGCCAGGAAGCAGCAGCGCCTGATCTACGCGGCCCAGCACTATCTGCTGCGCCACGCCAGCCCACCGCCCTGCCGTTTCGACGTCGTCGCCATCGACGGTGCCGAACTCAACTGGTTACAGGGAGCTTTCGACGCTGCGTAACATGGAGCCCCTCGCCCAAGGAAATACCTTGGTCGGTCCCCCTGGGGGGCGGCGATGCTTGCGGCATTGAACCGCAAGCACATCGCCAGAACGGGCCGGCTTGGGAGCGGCCCGGCGCTCGGCCCGCGGCGCTGACTATGATTCGCGCCGCATGATTGAACAAAGAATCCAGCAGCAATTCTTCGAGAGCGCCGACCTGCTCTACCAAGCCGCCGAGCAACTGGCGCGGCCCCTGGCGATGGCCGCGCAGATGGTGGTGGACGCCGTCACTGGCGGCAGCCGCATCCTGTGTGCCGGCCAGGGCCTGGCCAGCATGGACGCCGACTACCTGGCCGCCCGCCTGGCCGGCCGCTTCGAGCAGGAAAGGCCAGGCCTGGCCGCCTGGAGCCTGTCCGCCCAGGCCCGTGACGCCGCGGGCGTGGACCTGGCGCGCCTCCTGCAGGCCCATGGCCACCCGGGTGACGTCCTCGTCATGATCGAGCCCCTGCGCGAGCAGCGCGACGCCTGGCAGTCAGCCGTGGCCGTGGCCCATGCGCAGGAGATGAGCATCATCGCGTTGACCGCCCAGCCACCGGGCGCCGCCGACGAATGGCGCGGCCTGCTGCAGGACACCGATATCCAGATCCGCGTCAGCCACGGCCGCGAGCCACGCGTTGTGGAAGCCCAGCGCGTGCTGCTGCATGCGCTGGTCGACGCTGTCGACTTGCAACTGCTCGGCAGCGACGAATAACCTCCTTGACGGAACCCCGATGAAAAAACTCAGCCTCACCCTGACCGCCGCCATCCTCGCCAGCACGCTTGCCACCGGGTGCGCGCCACTGCTGATCGGCGGCGCGATGGTGGGTGGCGTCAGCGTCGCCACCGACCGCCGCACCTCGGCCACCCAGCTCGAGGACGAGACCATCGAGATCAAGGCCGGCGCCCGCATCCGCGAGCAGCTGGGCGACAAGGTGCACATCAACGTCAACAGCTACAACCGCGTCGCGCTGATCACCGGCGAGGCCCGCAACGAAGCCGACCAAGCTCAGGTGGAGCGCATCGTCGCCGGCGTCGAGAACGTCACCAAGGTGCTGAACGAGACTGCGGTCACGATGCACAGCGCACTGAGCGGTCGCTCCAACGACRTCGTCATCCAGGGCAAGGTCAAGGCCTCGTTCATCGACGCGCGCGACCTGCTGAGCAATGCCTTCTACGTTGTCGTCGAGCGCGGCCAGGTCTTCCTGATGGGCCGCGTGACCGAACGCGAGGCCAATCGCGCCACCGAGATCGCGCGCCAGGTCGGCGGCGTCAAGAAAGTGATCCGAGCGTTCGAGATCATCAGCGAAGACGAACTCGCTCGCCTCACGCCGAAAAAGCAGTAGCTCCGAGCACAGCCACAGAGGCACGGAGACGCAGAGGAATTCGCTGCGGCTTTTTCCGTGCCTCTGTGACTCTGTGGCTTTGTTGGGTCAGAGACGCTTGATCAAGCTGGACGTGTCCCAGCGATTCCCGCCCATGGACTGGACGTCCGCATAGAACTGGTCCACCAGCGCCGTCACCGGCAGGCGTGAGCCATTGCGGCGCGCCTCGTCGAGCACGAGGCCCAAATCCTTGCGCATCCAGTCGACCGCGAAGCCGAAGTCGAACTTGCCTTCGACCATGGTCTTGCCGCGGTTGTCCATCTGCCAGCTTTGGGCCGCACCCTTGCCGATGACTTCGAGTACCTGGGTCATGTCCAGGCCGGCGTTCTGACCAAAGCGCACGGCCTCGGACAGGCCCTGCACGACACCGGCGATGCAGATCTGGTTGACCATCTTGGCAAGCTGTCCCGAGCCCGGGCCGCCGAGCAGGGTCACGGCCTTGGCGAAGGCCAGGGCGATGGGTTTCACCATGTCAAAAGGGGCCGCATCGCCGCCACACATGACGGTCAGGGCACCGTTGACTGCACCGGCCTGGCCACCGGAGACCGGCGCATCAACGAAGGCGACGCCTCGCTTGGCTGCCTCGTCGTGCAGCTCGCGAGCCACGGCCGCCGAGGCTGTGGTGTGGTCCACGAAGACGGCTCCCGAGGTCATGCCGGCGAATGCACCTTCGTCGCCGAGCGCCACCGAGCGCAGGTCATCGTCGTTGCCAACACAGCAGAACACGAACTCCGCGCCCCGGGCGGCCTCAGCTGGCGTGGCGGCAAAGGCACCTCCGTATTCCTTGACCCAGGCCTCGGCCTTGGACTGCGTGCGGTTGTAGACGGTGACCTGGTGGCCAGCGCGCGCCAGATGGCCGGCCATCGGATGGCCCATGACGCCCAGGCCCAGGAAGGCGACGCGGCGGGCGGGAACGGGGTCGTAGCTGCGGGTGGTCATGAGCAATGGGTCAAAGAATCGTCAGGTGTTCGGTGCCGCTGGACAGGTCGCCGCTGCGAGCGCGCTCGCTGTTGAGCTTGATCTGCAGGCGCAGGTCGTTGACCGAGTCGGCATTGCGCAGCGCGTCTTCGTAGGTGACCTTGCCGGCCTCGTAGAGGTCGAAGAGGGACTGGTCGAAGGTCTGCATACCC
>NZ_JBFULE010000222.1:0-7264 GCF_056400485.1 Roseateles sp. P5_B10 | reverse complement strand
ATCGGCCAGCAACAGACCGCCGATGAGCAATATCGCGGCCGCTGTCAAAAGTCCACTGTCCGGCATGGTTCGAGAGCCCATCATTCCCAGACAAAGGCCGTCTTGGCGTCAAACGGATGGGTAGTTTTCCAATGCCGCGCGATGTCCAGCCGCCGGCAGACCCAGACGCGGTCATGCGCCTCGATGTGGTCCAGGAACTTCTGCAGCGCGCGCATGCGCCCGGGGCGGCCGAGCAGGCGGCAGTGCATGCCGATGCTCATCATCTTCGGGCTGTCGGCGCCCTCGGCATAGAGCACATCGAAGCTGTCACGCAGGTATTCGAAGAAGGGCTCGCCATGGCTGAAGCCCTGAGGCAGGGCGAAGCGCATGTCGTTGCAGTCCAGCGTATAGGGCACGACGAGGTGCGGCGCGAGCTCGCCGTTGGTCTTCCTGACCTGCAGCCAGAAGGGCAGATCGTCGCCGTAGTAGTCGCTGTCGTAGTCGAAGCCGCCGAAATCAGCCACCAGGCGACGGGTGTTGGGGCTGTCGCGGCCGGTGTACCAGCCCAGGCCATGCGGGTCGCGGCCCAGGGTCAGGCGCTGGAGGCTGGCCATCGCCTGGGCCATGTGGGCGCGTTCGGTGTCCTCGTCGATGTTCTGGTAGTGCACCCAGCGCCAGCCGTGGGAGGCGATCTCGTGGTTGAGTTCGACGAAGGCCTGGGTCACTTCGGGCGAACGCTCCAGCGCCATGCCCACGCCGAAGACCGTCAACGGCAGCGCGCGCTGCTCGAACTCCTTCAGCAGCCGCCACACGCCCACGCGCGAGCCGTACTCGTAGATGCCTTCCATGCTCAGGTGCCGCGCCGGGAAGCTGGGTGGGTTGGCCATCTCGGACAGGAACTGCTCGCTGCCGGCGTCGCCATGCAGCACGGAGTTCTCGCCGCCCTCTTCGTAGTTGAGGACGAACTGCACGRCCACCCGGGCGCCGCCGGGCCATTGCGCGTGGGGCGGGTTCTCGCCATAGCCGACGAGGTCGCGGGGATACCGGGGCTGGTGGGGCGTGCTCATCCCTACACTTTGCATCAATCGACGGAGATTCCATGGGCAAGCTCACAACACATGTTCTCGACACCGCCAATGGCTGCCCCGCCGCCGGCATGGCCGTGCGCCTGTACCGCTTCGACGCCGAAGGCCCCAAGTGGCTGCGCAGCCTGCACCTGAATGGGGACGGCCGCGCCGACGGCCCCCTGCTGGACGGTGCGGCCCTGACAGCGGGTCGCTACCGCCTCGTCTTCGAGGTGGCTGCGTATTTCCGCGCCCTTGGCACGGTGTTGCCGGAGCCGGCTTTTCTGGACGAGGTGCCGCTGGACTTCGGCATTGCTGATGAAGAMAGCCACTACCACGTGCCGCTGCTGGCATCGCCTTGGGCTTACTCGACCTACCGTGGCAGCTGAACCGCTGATTCTCGTCACGGTCGCCCGCACCACCGGCAGCGTGCCGCGCGAGGAGGGCGCCTGGATGGCGGTGACGCCAGATGGCATCACCGGCACCGTGGGCGGCGGCCACCTGGAGTTCGACGCCATTGCCCGCGCCCGCCGGGCGCTGGATGGCGACGAACTGGAGGCGGAGGTGCGCTATCCCCTCGGCCCCAGTCTGGGCCAATGTTGCGGCGGCGTGGTCTGGCTGGCCTTCGAGCGCGTCGCAGCGGGTGAAGACCTGGCCGCCCATGTGCCCCGGCCATCGCAGCGGCCCCTGGCCTTGTTTGGCGCCGGCCATGTCGGCCTGGCCATCGCCAAAATCGCTCGCGACCTGCCGCTTGCGCTGCACTGGATCGACAGCCGCGATAACCAGTTTCCCGATCAACCGCCCGAGCGCGGCTGGCGCCAGGAGGTCTGCGATCCAGCGGCCGATGCTGTCGACGATCTCTCCCCTGGTTCGGCCGTCCTCGTCATGAGCCACAACCATGCCGAGGACTTCGAGATCATTGCCGCCTGCCTGAAGCGCCAGCGCGAGCGGGGCGACCTGGCCTTTATCGGCATGATCGGCAGCCGCACCAAATGGGCGAGCTTTCGTCAACGCCTGGAGGCCCGCGGGTTCACCGACGCAGACCTGGCTCGCGTCGTCTGCCCCATCGGCGTGCCCGGCGTGGCGGGCAAGCAGCCGGCGGTCATCGCAATTGCGGCGTTGGCACAGGTTCTTGCATTGCCGTGAACTAAATCGCGGCACGCGGTGTTACAACGCCGGCGTCGAGCTTTCGGCACGTTCGGATGCAGCCAATACTCCCGGGCTGCAGGATCAATTTTGCTGTTTGCACTCATGCGCCCCGACACGGAGATTTTGATGGCCCAACCCGTTCTTTCGACGCCGGCGGCGGCGCCTGCTGCGGTTGGCGCGTGCACGAAGAATTGACATGGCGTTGAACGAGAAGCGGGCCGGACTGTCGACCGCGCACAAGCTTGGGTTGGCCTTCGGCTGGCTGGTCATGCTGACGGTGGCGCTCGGCGTGGCGGCGCTGCAATCGCTGGGGCAGGCACTCATCTGGAGCCTGCTGATCACCAGCCTCCTGTCCGTCGTGGCGCTGGCCGTCGTGCTGTCGCGTGCGCTGCTGCGCGAGCTGGGCGGCGAGCCGCGCGTCGTGGCGCAGCAACTGCAGTATGTTGCCCAAGGTGACCTGACCCACCACGTGCCCGTCAAACCCGGCGACCAGGCCAGCGTGATGGCGGGTCTGGCGCAGATGCAGCAGCGGCTCATCACGGTTGTCGCCCAGGTGCGCGAGGGCGCCGAGAGCGTGGCCATGGCCAGCGCCGAAATAGCCACGGGCAACACCGACCTCTCCCACCGCACCGAATTGCAAGCCGCTGAGTTGCAGCGCACGGCGGGCGCGATGGAGACGCTGCGTCAGCAGGTGCTGCTCGGTGCGGACCATGCACGCGATGCCAGCAGCGTGGCCACGACGGCTTGCGGCGTGGCCGAGCGCGGCGGTGCCGTGGTGGGCGGGGTGGTGGACACCATGCAGGCCATCAGCCACGGCTCGGCACGCATCGCCGAGATCATCGGCGTCATCGACGGCATCGCCTTCCAGACCAACATCCTGGCGCTCAATGCCGCAGTGGAGGCGGCTCGCGCGGGTGAGCAGGGCCGAGGCTTTGCGGTCGTCGCCGGGGAAGTGCGCGGCCTTGCGCAACGCAGCGCCAACGCGGCCAAGGAGATCAAGCAGCTCATCGCCGACAGCGGCGAGCAGGTGCAGCAGGGCTCGCGGCAGGTGGACGGCGCGGGCGAGACGATGCAGCAGGTGGTGGACGCCATTCAGAAGGTGGACCGCATCGTCAACGAGATCAGCGCCGCTGGCGCCGTGCAGGCCAGGCACGTGAACGACGTGGGCGAATCCGTCGTCCAGATGGACCGCAGCACGCAGCAGAACGCCGCCCTGGTGGAGCAGAGCGCCGCCGCCGCCGAAAGCCTGCGMGATCAGGCGCAGCAACTCGTCGGCGCCGTTGCGTTCTTCCGGCTGCACGCGGCCGGCAACCCCCAGGCCCTCATCGCCGACATGCAGGCGCGCCTGGCACAACTCGGTGCGCCCGAGCTCCGGGGCACTGAAACGTCAGGCGGCAAGCAAGTGCCCGGCCTCTACTTCGGCGCGCGCAAGCTGAACAACGATTACGAGCTGGTGGACGACCTCAAGCGAAAGACCGGTGCCACGGCCACGGTGTTCGTGAAGTCCGGCGACGAGTTCGTGCGCATCAGCACCAATGTGCTCACGCCCGAGGGCACGCGCGGCGTGGGTACGCCGCTGGCGCGAGCCAAGGCCTACGAGACGATCAGCCGGGGCCAGTCCTTCAGCGGCGAAGTGGAAGTGCTGGGCAAACGGTTCGATGCCTGCTACAGCCCGATCAAGGACGGCCGCGGTGCGGTGATCGGCGTGGCCTACGTCGGGTTCAAGAAGGGCTGACGCCAAGGCGCCGCTGCTGCATACACTTCCGCCCTGTCGCAGCGGTGTCGGAGGCGTTGAGCCTGCGCTGACGCGACCCCTGGGCCCCACAGCACCCGCCGTGGTGGGGCCGTGCGAGAACACCACCGCTCATGGATATCTACCTCCTCGACTGGGCCAGCCTGCTGCTGCGCTGGCTGCACGTCATCACCGTCATCGCCTGGATCGGCGCGTCCTTCTACTTCGTCTGGCTGGACAACCACCTCGTCAGGCCGACCGCCGATGACCTCAAGGCCAAGGGCGTGGACGGCGAACTCTGGGCCGTGCACGGCGGCGGCTTCTACAACCCGCAGAAGTACATGGTGGCGCCGGCCAACCTGCCGCAGGACTTGCACTGGTTCTATTGGGAGAGCTACTGGACGTGGATGAGCGGTTTTGCGCTGTTCGTCGTGCTCTACCTGTGCAATGCCAGCCAGATGCTGATCGACCCGCGCGTCCATACCTGGGGCGCGCCCTGGCAGGCCGTGGCGGCGGCGCTGGGCTTCCTGGTCGTCGGCTCGGCGGTCTATGACATCGCCTGCCAGGCCCTCGGCCGCACCAAGGATGGGCAAATCGGCAATGACGGCCGCGTGATGGCCGTCGTCGCTGCCTTTGTCGCGCTGGAAAGCTGGCTGGCCTGTCATCTCTTCGCCGGCCGCGCGGCCTTCCTGATCGTCGGCGCGACGCTGGCCACCATGATGACGGCCAACGTGGCGCACTGGATCATCCCGGGCCAGAAGAAGGTCATCGCGCAGATGCGTGCCGGCCAGAAGCCCGACCCCATCTATGGCCAGCGCGGCAAGCAGCGCAGCGTCCACAACACCTATTTCGGCCTGCCGGTGCTGATTGCCATGCTCAGCAACCACTACGGCATGCTGTACCAGCGGCCGGACAACTGGCTGGTGCTGTGCGTGTTGATGGCCGCGGGCGTGTCGATCCGCATCTTCTTCGTGAAGCGGCACAAGGGCGTGAACGGCTGGGATTCGCTGGGCCTGGCAGCGTTACTCATCGGTGGGCTCATCGTCAGAATGGCGCCCGCGCCGCAGGCCGCCGCGGCCGCGCCGGTCACGCTCGAGCAGGTTCAGGCGATCGCCGCCCAGCGTTGCCTGGCCTGCCATACCGGCGAGGTGGCGCAGAAGGGCGTGCGGCTGGATTCGGCCGAGGGCCTGAGCGCCCACAAGGCCCAGATCTACCAGCAGGTCATCGTGCAGCGCGCCATGCCGCTGAATAACGCGACCGGCCTGACGGAAGAAGAGCGCGCGTTGATCGGCCGCTGGGCTCAGCAGCCATGAGCCTGGCATGAGCCTGGACCCGCGCGCGCTGCTGCGGCAGCTCTATGACGTGGCCGTCGCGCGCGCGCTGCCCGGGCGGGTGTTGGCGGCGCATTTGCCGCCGCCGCCCAAGGGCCGCACCCTGGTGCTTGGCGCGGGCAAGGCGGGCGGTTCCATGGCCCAGGCGCTGGAAGCCGCCTGGCCGGCCGACGCCAAGCTGTCGGGCCTCGTCATCACCCGCTACGGCCATGTACCGCCGAACTACAAGCCGCGCCGGCTGCAGGTCGTCGAGGCGGCTCATCCAGTGCCGGACGCCGCCGGCCTGGCCGCCAGCGAGAAGCTGCTGGCCCTGACCCTCGGCCTGACTGCCGACGACCTGGTCATCTGCCTGATCTCCGGCGGCGGCTCCGCCTTGATGAGCCTGCCCGCGCCCGGCCTGACGCTGGCCGACAAGCAGGCGATCAACCGCGCCCTGCTGAACAGCGGCGCGGCCATCGACGAGATGAACTGCGTGCGCAAGCATCTGTCGSSCATCAAGGGCGGGAGGCTGGCCGCGGCCTGCGCGCCGGCGCGGGTGCTGACGCTGGCGATCAGCGACGTGCCCGGTGACGACCCGGCCGTCATCGCCTCCRGCCCGACGGTGGCCGACCCGACCACCTGCGCCGATGCGCTGGCCATCTGCCGGCGCTACAAGATCGAACTGCTCGCCGCCGCCCGCGCCGGACTCGAGTCGGGCACCTTCGAGACGCCCAAGCCCGGTGACTTCGCCCAAGCCGGCCATGAACTCGTCATGCTGTCCACGCCGCAAATGAGCCTGGAGGCGGCCGCCGCCTTTGCCCGCGAGCAGGGCATCGCCGCCCACATCCTCAGCGACGAGATCGAAGGCGAGTCGCGCGTGGTCGGCGGCATGCATGCGGCGCTCGCTCGCGCCGTCGCACGCCGCGGCGAGCCCTTTGCCAGGCCCTGCGTGATCCTGTCCGGCGGCGAAACGACGGTGACCGTCGACCCGAGCCGGCTCGCGGCCGCAATTGGAAAAGGCGGCCGCGCCACCGAGTTCCTGCTCGGCTGTGCGCTGGCCCTGCAGTGCGAGCCCGGCGTCCATGCGCTGGCCGCCGACACTGACGGCATCGACGGTGTTGGCCCCCATGCCGGTGCCTTGCTGACTCCCAGCAGCCTGGGCCGCGCCCGCGCCCTGGGGCTCAATCCGCAGGCCCTGCTGGACGAGCACGACAGCGCCAGTTTCTTCGCGCCGCTGGGCGACCTGCTCGTCCCGGGGCCGAGCTTCACGAATGTGAATGACTTCCGCGCATTGCTGATCGTTTAGGGCCTGTTAACGCCACGGCAACGGGCCGCGTTGTGGCCAGAAAGGCCGCGAGCAAGGCGCAAATCGCAGCCGGGCTGGGTGCCCGGCGAGGATTTTGCAACGCCGCGCGCGGCCTTTCCGGCCGCAACCCGAAGGGAAGGCTAGCCGCCAGGGGCCACTCGGCGTTGCACCGCTGGCCCGCACATGAGTGCGGGCGGCGCGCTGCGCCTTGATTGGCCCCTGGCGGCTAGCCTTCGCGGCCCATTGCCGTGGTGTTAACAGGCCCTGACGTGAAGTCCGTGGCGAGTCCGCGGCCTTCGTCCTAGACTGGCCCGACTGTCATCACCCCGGAGGTCAAAGATGAGTGCAGCTGCCGAACGTTTCTTCGTCAGGCACAACGCCCTGCCGACCATGCCCGAGGTGGCCTCGCGGCTCTTGAAGAGCTTCGACGACGACAACGTCGGCATTTCGCAGATCGCCGCGCTGATCGAGAAGGACGCAGCGCTGACCGCCAAGGTGCTGCGCCTGGCGAACACGGCGCACTACAGCCCCGCGCACCAGATCGCCACCGTCATTGACGCCGCCCATGCGCTGGGCCTGGAGACGCTGCGCAACCTCACCATGGCCGCCTGCCTGAGCGGTGCCTTTCCCAAGGTCCAGGGCCTGCCTTGATTGGCCCCTGGCGGCTAGCCTTCCCTTCGGGTTGCGGCCGGAAAGGCCGCGCGCGGCGTTGCAAAATCCTCGC
>NZ_JBFULE010000221.1:0-7315 GCF_056400485.1 Roseateles sp. P5_B10 | reverse complement strand
GCCATGGCCGGCTCCAGCCCGGCCACCTGCTCGGCCATCGGCAGCGCCGGCATCCCGGAGATGCGCAAGCGCGGCTACTCGCCCGGCTTTGCGGCCGGCATCATCGCTGCCGGCGGCACCCTGGGCATCCTGCTGCCGCCGTCCATCACGATGATCCTGTACGCAGTGGCGGCCGAGCAGTCGCTGGGCCGGCTGTTCCTGGCCGGCATCATGCCGGGCGTGCTGCTGGTGGCGCTGTTCGCCGGCTACGCGGCGCTGCGCTACCGCAAGGAGTACGCGCTGGCCGAGGCCGAATACAAGCGCACCGGTGCCGCCTCGGCGCTGCTGGCCAACGAGACCTTCACCAACCGCCAGAAGTTCGAGATGCTGCCGCGCGTCGTGCCCTTCGTGCTGCTGCTGATCGGCGTCATGGTGGCGCTGTATGGCGGCTTCGCGACACCGTCGGAAACGGCCGGCCTTGGCGCGCTGCTGGCGCTGGCGCTGATCGCCGTCATCTACGGCGTGTGGCGGCCCAAGGACGTGGCGCCCATCCTCCAGTCGACGCTGAAGGAATCGACCATGCTGATGCTCATCATCGGCATGTCGCTGCTGTTCTCCTACGTGATGAGCTATCTGCACATCAGCCAGTCGGCGGCGGAGTGGATCGTCGGCATGCAGCTGTCCAAGTGGGTGCTGCTGGCCGCGGTGCTGCTGATGGTCATCCTGCTGGGCTTCTTCCTACCGCCGGTCAGCATCATCCTGATGACGGCACCCATCATCCTGCCGCCGCTGAAGGCCGCCGGCTTCGACCTGATCTGGTTCGGCATCCTGATGACCATCGTCATGGAGACCGGCCTCATCCACCCACCGGTGGGGCTGAACATCTTTGTCATCAAGAACATCGCGCCCGACATCGACCTGCGCGACATCATCTGGGGCGTGCTGCCCTTCGTCGTGCTGATGTTGCTGGCGGTGCTGCTGATCTGCATCTTCCCGGGCATTGCCACTGCTCTGCCGGACGCGGTCATGGGCGTCGCCGCCAAGGCGCATTGAGGAGCCGGCCATGAATGCTCCCGCCTGGAACCTGCGCGACCGCCAGCGCCGCGAGCGGCTCTCGCGGGCGGCCGAACTCACCGGCGTACAGGGCCGGCGCGTGGCGACCGACGCCATCGTGCCGCTGCTGGAGGCCGTGCTGCAGCCCGGCGACCGTGTCTGCCTGGAAGGCAATAACCAGAAGCAGGCCGACTTCCTCGCCCAGTCGCTCACGCAGGTGGACCCGCAGCGCGTGCGCGACCTGCACATGGTGCAGTCGGTGCTGGCCCTGCCCGAGCACCTGGACGTGTTCGAGAGCGGCATCGCCAAGCGGCTCGACTTCAGCTTCTCCGGCCCGCAGGGTGCGCGCCTGGCCAAGCTGGTCGCGGCGGGTGGCATCGAGATCGGCGCCATCCACACCTACCTGGAACTGTTCGCGCGCTACTTCGTCGACCTGACGCCCAAGGTCGCGCTGGTGGCCGCCCACGCCGCGGATGCGCAAGGCAACCTCTACACCGGCCCCAACACTGAGGACACGCCGGCCATCGTCGAGGCCACGGCCTTCTCGGGCGGCATCGTCATCGCTCAGGTCAACGAGATCGTCGACACGTTGCCGCGCATCGACATCCCGGCCGACTGGGTGGACTTCGTCGTGCAGGCGCCGCGGCCCAACCTTGTCGAGCCGCTGTTCACCCGCGACCCGGCGCAGATCAGCGAGATCCAGGTGCTGATGGCCATGATGGCCATCAAGGGCATCTATGCCGAGTACGGCGTGCAGCGCCTGAACCACGGCATCGGCTTCGACACCGCGGCCATCGAGCTGCTGCTGCCCACCTATGCCGAGTCGCTCGGCCTCAAGGGCAAGATCTGCAAGCACTGGGCGTTGAACCCACACCCGGCGCTCATTCCCGCCATCGAGGCCGGTTGGGTGGAGTCCATCCACTCCTTCGGCTCCGAGCTCGGCATGGAGGACTACATCCGTGCCCGGTCCGACGTCTTCTTCACCGGCACCGACGGCAGCCTGCGCAGCAACCGCGCCTTCTGCCAGGCCGCCGGCCATTACGCCTGCGACCTCTTCATCGGCTCCACGCTGCAGATCGACCTGCAGGGCAACWSYTCCACCGCCACGCTGGGYCGCATCACCGGCTTTGGTGGYGCGCCCAATATGGGYGCMGACGCGCGCGGCCGSCGCCACGCCAGCCCCGCGTGGCTGAAGGCCGGTGCCGAGGCCCGTGCGGGAAGGCAAGGCGCCGCCGGCACGCCTCGTGGCCAGAAGCTGGTGGTGCAGATGGTGGAGACCTTCCGCGAACACATGCAGCCCGCCTTCGTCGAACGACTCGACGCGTGGACACTGCAGGAGCAGGCCGGCATGGCCCTGCCGCCCATCATGATCTACGGCGACGACGTCAGCCACATCCTGACCGAGGAAGGCATCGCCAACCTGCTGCTGTGCCGCAGCGACGAGGAGCGCGAGCAGGCCATCCGCGGCGTGGCGGGCTACACGGCGGTGGGTCTGGCGCGGGATGCGCGCATGGTCGAGAACCTGCGCGACCGTGGTGTCATCAAGCGGCCTGCCGACCTCGGCATCGATCCGCGCGACGCCACGCGCAACCTGCTGGCCGCGCGCAGCATGCGCGACCTCGTGCGCGCCTCGGGTGGCCTGTACAGCCCGCCCAAGCGTTTCCGCAACTGGTGAGGACAAGATGACCACCCCTGGCCTCGAAACCCTGGACTACGCCTTCACCGGCACACGGCCCGCCGGCAGCTTCACGCCGGTGCTGGTCGGCGTCGTCGGCTCCGGCAACCTCGAAGTGCTGCTGGAGCCCGCGGCCGGCAGCGACTGCCGCATCCACATCGAAACCTCGGCGCGCGGCTTCGGCACCATCTGGTCGGCCGTCGTCAGCGACTTCCACCAGCGCCACCAGCTCGCCGGCGTGCAGCTGTCCATCCACGACATGGGCGCCACGCCCGCCGTCGTCAGCCTGCGGCTGGACCAGGCCGCGCAGGAGCTGCAGCCGTGATGTCCTATGCGGAATGCTCGGCACGCGAGCGCCTGGCCCTGGTCGTCGATACCGGCAGCTTCTACGAGTGGCTGCCGCCCGCGATGCGGCTGACCAGCCCCCACCTGGCGCAGCTTGGCGTGCCCTCCTCTTTCGACGACGGCGTGGCCATTGGCCGCGCAACGCTGGCTGGTCAGGAGATCTTCGTCGCCGCGCAGGAAGGCCAGTTCATGGGCGGCGGCGTCGGCGAAGTGCATGGCGCCAAGCTCGTCGGCCTGCTGAAGCGCGCGCTGCGCGACCAGCCACGGGCCGTGCTGCTGCTGGCCGAGTCGGGTGGCGTGCGCCTGCACGAAGCCAACGCCGGGCTCATCGCTGTCTCCGAGGTGATGCGCGCGCTGCTTGATGTGCGCGCGGCAGGCATCCCGGTCATCGTGCTGATCGGCGGCGCCAATGGCTGCTTCGGCGGCATGGGCATCGTCGCGCGCTGCGCCGACCACATCGTCATGAGCGACCTGGGGCGCCTGGCCATGTCCGGCCCCGAAGTCATCGAGGCTTCGCATGGCGTCGAGGAGTTCGACTCACGCGACCGAGCGCTGGTGTGGCGCACGACCGGCGGCAAGCACCGCTGGCTGAGTGGCGACTGCGACGTGCTGGTGGAAGACGACGTGGCCGAGTTCCGCGCGGCAGCCATTGCGGCGCTGGATTCGGGGCGGCCGGTCACGCTGGAACTGCTGGAAGCCGAGCACGCGCGGCTGAGTGCGCGGCTCACTTTCGACGGCTCCGAAGCCATTGCGTTGTGGGCTTCGCTCGGCGTGCAGAGCGCCTCCCACGTGCCCGACCTCGACGTGGCCGGTGTGCTGGCCCTGGGAGCCCGCTGATGGACTGGCAGACGCTTGCAACCCAACTCTTCGGCGCCGATCACGGCATCACGCGCGACGGTGATTTCCTGCGCGGCGAGGTCGAGTTCGACGGCGAGCCCATCGCCGTCATCGGCACCACCAACCACGCACCCATCGGCGTGCAGCTCGCGCTGACCCAGGCCCGCGCAGTGCTGGACACGATGGCCCAGCACCCCGGCCGCGCCATCCTGCTGCTGATCGACACCCAAGGCCAGCAGCTGCGCCGCCGCGACGAGCTGCTGGGCATCAACCGCGCGATGGCCCATCTGGGCATGACGATCGACCTCGCCCGCCGGCGCGGCCACCGCGTGCTGGGCCTCGTCTACGACCAAGCCTTGTCCGGCGGCTTCATCACCTCGGGCCTCATCGCCGACGCCTGCGACGCACTGCCCGAGGCCGAGATCCGCGTCATGCGCCTGCCGGCCATGGCGCGCGTGACCAAGCTGCCCGAGGCGTTGCTGGCGCARCTGTCCGAATCCAATCCGGTGTTCGCGCCCGGCGTGGACAACTACGTCGCCATGGGCGGCGTGCGCCGGCTCTGGCAGGGCGACCTGGCCCAGGCCCTGCGCGAGGCGCTGGCGGATGCGCCGACCGATGACCGGCGTGCTGAAGATGGCGCCGCGCGCGGCGGGCGGCAGATGGCCGCAGCGGTCGCGCAGCGGGTGCTCGACGCCGCCTGAACCATGGCCGCGCTACATCGCCACCAGATCGCCTGGCTGTCGGCCGTGGGCTGGCAGGGCCTGCTCGGCGGCAGTTGGGACGCCGAAGCCCTCGACTGCCTGGGTCACTGGGCTGCGCGAGGCCTGCCCCTCGTCGTCACGCGCCAACGCGACGACGACGGCATTGCGTTGGGCCTGTGCGCGCCGCGCCGCTGGGGCCATCGACGCATTGCGCTGCGCGTCGAGCGCACCGAGGTGCTGTACTTCGACGAGTTCCCGCGCCTGGACCAGGTCCTCACCCAACTGCCTCAGAGCACCCGCGCACCCGCCCGCCAGCTGGCCCTGGCCCTGCAGGCCTGCGGCGCAACGGCCCGCGTCTACGGCAGCCATGGCTGGCAACACATCACCGGACTGCAGCACGTGCGCGAGGGCTCGGATCTCGACGTGTGGGTAGGAGTCGGCAGCAAGGAACAGGCCGATGCCGCGGCCGCCGCATTGAACGCCTTCGCCTCGCCCTCCCGGCGGATCGATGGCGAACTCGTCTTCGACGGCAACGCCGCCGTTGCCTGGCGTGAGTGGCTCGCCTGGCGCAGCGGTGGCCCGCAGGCTCTGTTGGTGAAACGGCTCAACGGCGCTTCGATGGAGGCGCTGGCATGAGGCCACATCGCGCGCTGGCGCCCAGCGCCCCCACGCCCCAGCAGATCGGCCGCGCCGCCACGCTGGCGCTCTATGACGAGCTCGCGCTGTCACCCAAGCCCGGCCTCGTCACGCTGACCGACCGCGGCAGCCATGCCGACATGGACGCCCACAGCTTCATGCGCAGCCTGTTCGCGCTGCGCAGCTACTTTGTTCGCATCGCCGAACTGGGGGCCGCTGGCGCGCCCTTCGAGGCGCTGGAGCGCTGCGGCATCGCGGCCGAAGCCCGCATGCTGGCCGCCACGGGCGGCATCAACACGCACCGCGGCGCGATCTTCATGCTGGGCTTGCTGTGCGCTGCAGCGGGCGCGCTGGGCCAACAACCCACTCCCGCCCTGATCAGGCAGACGCTGCTGACGCGCTGGGGCGAGACGCTGGCCGCTCGCGCGCAGCGCCCTCCCACGCTGCCCGGCGGGCTGGCTGCGCAGCGCTTTCAACTGCGCAGCGCTTCGACCGAAGCCGCTCTGGGCTTTCCGACGCTGTTCGAGACGGCCGAGCCAGCCTTGCGTTCGGCCCGGGCGCGCGGCCTTTCGGCGGCCGCGGCCCGGCTCGACACCTTGTTCGCCGTCATGGCCGTGCTGGACGACAGCAACCTCGCCCACCGCGGCGGCCTCGAGGGGTTGCGCTTCGCGCAGGCCACCGCGCGAGACTTCCTCGCCACGGGTGGTGCATCCCAGGGCCTCGAAACGGTCCAAACGATCAGCGCCGAGTTCGTGCGCCAGCGCCTGTCCCCCGGCGGCGCGGCCGACACCCTCGCCGCCGCCTGCTGGCTGGAACGCCTGCGCTGAATGGGCCTGGCGCTGCTCTTCCCCGGGCAGGGCGCACAGCACCCGCAGATGCTGCCCTGGCTGGACGCACAGCCCGCTGCCAGGCCGGCGCTGGATGCCCTGGCCCGGCACCTGGGTCCAGGCTGGCGTGATCGCCTGGGCGACTCGGCCTGGCTGCATGCCAATCGGGTCGCGCAGCTGCTGCTGACGGGTGTCGGCATCGCCGCCTGGCAGGCGCTGGCGGCGCGCTTGCCGCCACCGGCGGTGGTAGCCGGCTACAGCGTCGGCGAGCTGGCCGCATTCGCGGCGGCGGGTGTGTTTGACGCCTCAACCGCCCTCGAGCTCGCGGCCGTTCGCGCGCAGGCCATGAGTGACGGCGTGGCTGGCCAGGACACGGGGCTGCTTGCTGTGCAGGGCCCGAACGCGCTGCGCCTGGCCCAAGCCTCCCCAGCCTCGTTGGCGATTGCGATCCGCATCAGCGCGGAGCGCGTCATCGTCGGCGGCGTTGCGGCCGAACTCGACGCCAACGCGGCCCGCTGGTCCGCCGCCGGCCTGCGCTGCACGCGCCTGCCCATTGGCATCGCCTCGCACACGCCGGCCATGGCGGCTGCGGCGACGGTGTTCGCACGGCACCTGGCGACGGTCAGTCTCCAGGCGCCACGCACCGCCGTGGTCTGCAACTTCACCGGTGCTGCCAGCAGAGTCCCCGCCGCGCTGGCGGCCGCACTTGCCGGCCAGATTGCCAGCACTGTGCGATGGGACGACTGCATGGACAGCATCGCCGAACGCGGCGTTCGCTGCGTGCTGGAAATCGGCCCCGGTGCCGCACTGGCATCCATGTGGCGCGAGCGGCACCCCGACATCCCGGCTCGGTCGATCGACGAGTTCCAGGGGCCGGACGGCGTGCTGGGCTGGCTGCATCGGCAACTCAGCTGAGCCGTAGGTGTTTTCTCTGGTATGACCGCATTGGTCGAAAATGAGAAACTGGTAATACCGCAATGGGCTACGGCTCAAGACGTCACCAGGCAAGTCAATTCCCACGGGCGTCTCGCCCGGTCCGCCAATAACACGCAGGAGACCATCGTGCATCGATTCAAGTACGTCATCAGCGCAGCACTGCTCGCTGCTTCGCAACTGGCCGCCGCGGCTACCGCCGAAGCGAGCATCAGCAACATCAACGTCACCTCTTCGGGGGGCGAGGGTTGGGCTCAGTTGTTCAAGGGCGTGACCTGGCTGCCGCTGCCATCGGGCGCATCGGTTGGGCTGGTGGATCCGAGTTTCAG
>NZ_JBFULE010000220.1:0-7322 GCF_056400485.1 Roseateles sp. P5_B10 | reverse complement strand
CCACAGCATGGTGAACTCGGCGCGGCCCTCGCAGGGATGCGTCGTGCCGCCCGGCTTGTAGTGGCAGAAGCGATGCTCGCCGCGGGCCAGCGCACCGAAGCCCTTGATCGGCCACACCTTCAGCGTGCCCGGCACCAGTTCGCGCTGGAACTTGCCGCAGACATGGGCCCGGGTCTGCGCGATCATCACGTCGCGCGTCCACGTGACGCCGCCGAGGTCGTGATAGAACTCCACGGCAGGGTCGAAGAAGCTCGCGTATTTGTCGAGCTGGCCGGGTGCCTCGCAATGGTTGAAGGCCTCAAAGGCCGCGGTGTCGAGCACGGCGATCGTGGCGCTGAGATCGGCCTCGGCCGGCGAGGGCTCCGCCGCGTGGGCGGCCATGGCGACGCCAGCGAGCGCGCAAGCGAGAAAGCGGTGGCGTAGAGAGTTCATCGGTCTGCCTTGGGACGCGTGAAGAAGGCCGCATCCTCGCGATGGCCTGCCGGCTCCGCCATCATGCTGCGACAGTCGGTGGCAGGGCGCCGACAGGCCGTCGATGGGGCACGACGAAACGTGCCGTGCAACGCTCCATCCGTTCGGCAGCGCCACCAACGCGCTTCGCGCTATGGCTTGGCTCCGAGCACAACCGGCACCGTRTCGATCAGGCGGCGAGACACCACCATGGGCGAGGTCGATTCAAAGAACTTTCTGAAGTGCGCGGTCTGGATGTGCTGTGCGTAAGCTTCTTCGTCTGCATAGATCTCGAAGACGCGTATGTGGTTCGGCCGGTCCCGTTCGGCCACGGCGTAGAGGGCCAGAACTTTCGGCTCGGTCCGCACTGCGGCTTCGACGCCCTCCGCGATGGCTGCCTTGAAAGCCTCGAGTTGCGCCGGATCAATCTCAAGCTCGGCGATTCTGATGAAGGGCATCTTCGACTCCACGGCGTTTGCGACGCTCGAAAGGACCAGCATGGAAAGTGTCGATGCGACGGCAATCGCGGCGGCGCGCGTGCTCATGAGTGACGGCTTGCGATTCCACACGGCGTCCATCCCTTCTGTCGGCGTTCTGCCTGCGCGTTCAGCGCTCGGAACTCATGTCAGCGGGCGGCCCTCAGCGGACTGAAATCGTAGGTGGCCACCCGCGATGCCATTGGAGAAGGAAAGTCGCGGCTGATGCGCCGCCACTTCTACAAGGTCTGGGTCTTCAAACGCTCAAGCGGCACTAGCCTTCGACGGCGCCCGGAAGCCTGGACACCAGCGTGTCGATCGCCAGGCGCAGACGCAAGGGCATGTGCTGGCTGACCGGCCAAAGCGCATGGCATTCAACCGACGCATGCGGGCGCTCCTCGAAGAGCGCGACGAGGCGACCGCCTTGCAGACTGTCCCGAACGAGCCAATGCGGCAGCCATGCGATGCCGAGCCCGGCCGCAGCCGCGTCGGCGACGACGGCAAGGTCATCAAAACGGAAACGGGAACTCAAGGTGACCTCAATCAGCTTGCCTTCGACGTCCGGCAGGGTCCAGGGCTGCACGTAGTCGGCCCGCCAGTACAGCAGGGCGTCATGCCCTTCGAACGACTGGGTGTCGGCGGGATGGCCGCGCGTCGCGAGGTAGTGCGGCGAGGCGCACAACACCTTTCTCTGGCTGCTCAGCCGGCGGCTGCGAAGCTGCCCCGTCGCCGGCCCCAACTTGCCGTTGCGGATCGCGAGGTCGATGCGCTCGGCAACGATGTCCGTCGGGCGGTCACTGAAGCACAGGTCGAGTTCCAGCTTCGGGTGTTCGCGCGCGAGTTCCAGCAGGATGGGTGCCACGCAAAGCCGACCGAACAGCACGGGCATCGCGACGCGCAGCCGCCCGCTGACCTCGTGCCGGCCGGATTCAAGCAGCGCCTCCGCTTCGCGGAGCTCATCCATGGCGCGAACGCAGCGCTCGTAATAGATCTGGCCGTCTTCGGTCAGGCTCAGCGCCCGCGTCGTGCGGTGAAAGAGCCGCACGCCCAGCCGGGTTTCGAGCCGTGCAATGGCCTTGGCGACAGCGGAACGCGTCAACGCCAGCCGCTCTGCGGCGCGCGCAAAGCCACCGGCATCCACCGTTTCCACAAAAACCKCCACGCCGTCGAGTCTGTCCAGCATCGTTCTATTGTCGAATTTTCGGAATCATAACCAAGACGTCAATGCGCCACTGGCGAATTAATGGAAACCGTAGCATGCCGCGAGCGCCCCGCCACGGGGACCGGCCTGATCCGTTCTTCTACAAAAGACCACTCATGAAACTGCTTTGCCTCGACATCCCCCAGCCCGGCGCCACGCTGGAACAGTACCAACCGCACCTGCAGGACGAAGCCCGCCACGGCTGGCAGCTCTACAAGAGCGGCATCGTCCGTGACATCTATTTCCGCCAGGACCGCCCGGGCGTCGCCATCCTCGCCGAGGCCGAGTCCGTGGAAGCCGCCAGGAAGGCCCTGGCCGAGTTCCCGCTGGCCAAGGCCGGCCTCATCGGCTGGGACGTCATTCCGCTGGGCCCCTTCCTGAACTGGGAAATGCTTTTCGCCGCCGGCAACGCCTGATTCCTCATGCTCCAAGCCGTCTCGTTTGCGAATCGAGCGATCCAGCTCTCAGGGCACCTTCACCTGCCGGACGACTTCCGGGAAGACAGGCAATACCCCGCCCTCGTCGGCATTCACCCCGCCGGCGGCGTGAAGGAACAGACGATAGGCCTGTATGCCAAGCGGCTGGCAGCACATGGCTTCGTCGTTGTCGTCTTCGACGCCTCCTACCAGGGCGCGAGCGGCGGCGAGCCCCGCCTGCTGGAGGACCCGTCGGCGCGCGTGGAAGATGCCCGTGCGGCTGCCGACTTTCTCTCGACGCTTCCCTACGTCGACGTGGAGCGCATGGGGGTCTTCGGTGTTTGCGCCGGCGGCGGATACGCGCTCGCCGTTGCCCAGTCGGAGCGCCGCTTCAAGGCGGTGGGCGTGGTCAGCGCCACGCCGATGGGCGAGGCAGCCAGGACCATTGTTGGCAACCCCATCCCTGTTGTTGCCTTGATAGGAACACTGCAAGCGGCGGCGCAGCAACGCACGGCCGAAGCCAGGGGTGCAGAGCCCCTCTACGCGCCGTTCGTTCCCGAACGGCTGGAAGACATCGACGACAACACGCCGACCTTTCTTCGCGAAGCCTACGACTACTACCGCACACCGCGGGGCCAGCACCCCAACTCCAAGGGCCGCTTCCTGATGACCAGCCTCGACAAGATGCTGGCCTTCACGGTCTTCCACCTGATTCCGGACCTGCTGACCCAGCCGCTGCTGCTGATCGCCGGGAGCATCGCCGACACCAAGGTCTACAGCGAGCAAGCGTTGGCGCTGTCGAAAGGCCCGAAAGAGCTGTTCGTCATCGAAGGCGCCACCCACGTCGCGCTCTACGACCGGCCTGAGTACGTGGATCAGGCGATTGCCAAGCTCGTCCCCTTCTTCAGCAACCTGTGATTACAGCCATCGCCCATGACCCGACAAGCTTCTGAACTCAAGCCCATCCTCTTCGTCGTCACCAGCAACCCGGTCAAGGGGGCGACAGGCATCCCCACCGGCTTCAACCTGGCGGAGGTCACCCACCCGCTGGAGAAGCTGCAGCAAGCCGGCATCCGCGTCGAGATCGCCTCCATCCAGGGCGGCGCCGCGCCGCTCGACGGGCTGGAGGACATGAAGGACCCGGTGGTCGCCCGCTATTGGGCGGATGCCGATTTCCGCCACGCCATTGCCAACACGCTGCGCATCGATGACGCCGACCCTGCGCGCTACTCGGCGGTCATGTTCGCGGGCGGCCACGGCACGATGTGGGACTTCCCCGACAGCGCCGGCGCGCAGAAGCTCATCCGCGAGATCGACGCGGCGGGCGGCATCGTCAGCGCCGTGTGCCACGGCCCGGCGGCCCTGGTCAATGCACGCCGTGCCGACGGCAGCCTGCTGGTGGCGGGCAAGCGCGTGGCGGCCTTCACCGATAGCGAGGAAGAGGAAGTCCAGTCCACCCACGTCGTGCCCTTCCTGCTGGCCTCCACGCTCAACGAGCGCGGCGCGTTGCATCAGGACTCACCCAATTGGTCCAACAAGGTGGAGGTTGATGGCCGGTTGATCACGGGCCAGAACCCGCAGTCCGCCGCCAGCCTCGGCGAAGCGCTGCGCGACGCGCTGCTGGCGTGATCGGCGGCCGGGGCGCGACATGAAGCTGATCTGCGTCGAAGAGCACGTGCTGGATGCTGCCATCGGTGCGGCGTCGCAAAGCCTCGTGCGTGCCGAGGCGCCGTATCTCGCCGATTGGGGCAGCCGCGTCATCGACGGCCAACAGGTGGCCGCGCCCGGCCGCCCGCATGTCGTCGCGCCCAGCGAGTCGGCGCGCAAGGCGCTGGACATGGGCGCGGCCCGCCTGGTCGACATGGACGCGGCAGGCATCGCCATGCAAGTCCTCTCCTACGGCGGCTTTCCCCAGCTGCTGCCGGCCGCCCAGGCCATAGCCCTGAACCGCGCTGCCAACGACAAGCTGGCCGCGGCCGCGCAAGCCCATCCCTCGCGATTCGCCGGGTTTGCCACGCTGCCCTGGCAGGCGCCCGAGGCCGCCGCGCGTGAGCTGGAGCGGGCCGTGAAGGAGCTGGGCCTCAAGGGTGCGCTCATCAACGGGCGCCCCGGCGAGACCTTCCTGGACGACCCGCGCTACGCCCCCGTGCTGGCTGCGTTCGACGAGCTGAACGTGCCGCTGTACGTTCACCCCGGCCTGCCGCTGCCGGCCGTGCAGGCGCCGTACTACGGTGGCTTCGAGCGCGAACTCAGCGCACGCCTGTCGATGTTCGCCTGGGGTTGGCACAACGAGGCCGGCATCCAGGTCGTGCGCATGCTGCTCGCCGGGGTGTTCGACCGCTACCCCCGCTTGCAGGTCATCAGCGGCCACTGGGGCGAGATGGTGCCCTTCTTCCTGCAGAGGCTGGAGGACTCCATTCCCCAGCAGGCGTCAGGCCTGAAGCGCCCCATCGCGCGGACCTACCGCGAGCACGTCTACGTGTCGCCCAGCGGCATGCTCACCTTGCCGCACTTCCAGTTCATCCATGCGCTGATGGGTGCGGAGCGCATCCTGTACTCCATCGACTACCCCTACCAAAGCCTGGACGGCGCGCGCGGCTTCATCGAGGGCCTGCCCGTCAGCGACGCGGACAAGGCCCTGATCGCCCATGGCAACGCCGAGCGCCTGCTTGGCCTGGAGAGCTAGGCCCAGGACAGTCGAACAAGCGCACGAATCGGCGCGGGGCTCGAAGAGATGGACTGCGTGGTGTCGCGATAGGAGCTGATGGCGCCGATCGACCCATTCATGGCCGAAGGTCGACTTGGCCGGCCGGCTGAAGCACCGGCATCATGCCCACAACAAAGTCGATGAAGGCTCTGACCTTGGCCGGAACGTGGGTCCGGCTGGGGTAGTAGACATAGAGGGGAAATGTCTCGTCAGCCCAGTCCGGCAAGACGGGCTCCAGCGTGCCCGCTCGCAGATGCGAATCGACCCCGAGGTCGATCACCTGGGCGATCCCGTGGCCCGCGAGACAGGCCCCAATCTTGATTCCGGCGTCCGTGACCGTCAGGTTGCCGCGAACGGCCACCTTCACTTTCTCATCGCCACGCCAGAACTCCCACTCGAAGGGCCTGCCGGTGGCGGGATCGATGGCGACGATGCACTCATGATCGTCGCCCACCAGATCCTGCGGCGACCTGGGTCGACCGCGGCGCGCCAGATAGGACGGCGCGGCAACGGTCAGAACGCGCGGGCTGTAGAGCCTGCGGCAGACCAGGGTCGAGATGGATGGAGGCCCAAACCTGACGGCGAGATCAAATCCGTCGCTCACCAGGTCCGAGAGACCGTTCTTGGTCTCCAACCTCAGTTGAAGAGACGGGTGGGCCTTTAGAAACTGCGCCAGCTCCGGCGCCAACACGAGGCCGGCAAACCGGGCATCGCAGGCGACGCGCAGCGTGCCGTTGACGGCCGAGGCCTGGTCAGAGGCGGCGGCCGTCGCATCCTCTATCCCCTGCAGCAGGGGCAGCACCTTGGAGAGCAACGCATGCCCGGCATCCGTCACTTCAACGTGTCGGCTTGTGCGATGCACGAGCTTGGCGCTGAGACGGTCCTCCAAGCGCTGGATCGAGCGGCTCACCGCGGGCTGCGTCTTGCCCAGCCGAGAGGCGGCACGACCGAAGCTCTTCGATTCGGCGACCGCATTCAGCGCCAGCAGGCCGATGACAAGCGCTCCATCAAGGTCATCCATGGTCGATGTGTTCTGGTAATGGCAGCGATAACCAGTTCGCTGTAGCCGGGCGCGGAAGGATTCCTCACTATACGAATCGTTCGCCCATTGATGAAAGCCAGCGATGACCCAGACCCAAGCCGTAGCCACTCTGATCGAGGACTATTTCAATCTGGCCTATGAGCCGAAGAGCCGTGACTTCAACAAGGTCTTCCACCCGAACTGCTTTGTGCAGTGGCTTGACGGGGGGCGGTTGAACATGCTGTCCTCACAGGACTATGCGGCGCTCATCCATGGAAGGCCGAGCCCCCAGTCGACGGGTGCGCCGAGGGACGAAGCAATCCTCTCGGTCGAGCACATCTCGGACAGCCTTTCAACAGCGAACGTGAGGGTGCGGATCGGCCAGAAGCTGTTCAACGACCACTTCGTCCTGCACAAGGTGGAGGGCAGCTGGCTGATCACGGTCAAGGCATCCTTTGTGGCGGGCACCTTCGACTGAAGCGTCTCTTGACGCTATGCCTGGCTGCTCTGTGCCGAGTCCTGGGCCTCGACGAAGGCGCGGCGGAATACAAGTGGCTCTGCGATGCCGTCGATGGGCGCATGGGATGCGCCGGTGCCCGCAATGACGAGGGTGCCAAAGTTGAGCATTCGGCCCATGAGGGACTGATTGACCTGAATGCTCTCCACCTTGTTGATGTTGATCTCGATCGTGTGGCGGCGGATGAATCCGTGTTTGACGATCACTCTCTTGGTGGTCACGGCCAGCTCGGTTGACCTGATGCGAACGTAGGCGGCCACCCAAAGGATGAGCCCAAGGCCAAAGGCGGGCAGCAAGAGCAGGCCGAACAACAGCAAGTGCCAAACCGACCAGAGGCTGGTGCGCCCCAGATGGACGACTCGCTCGCCGGGCACGAGAACCTGATCGACGTAACGTGACATGGCGAGATCCGTTGAGTTGGCATCGCGGATTGGACGCGAGTCCTGCCGATTGACGCAAGGAGGCATTCGGTAAGTTCGCGCACTTGCCGAGGCGCCGGCCTTCCAGCAACCTCTTGGCACTCGACACTAAGCC
>NZ_JBFULE010000219.1:0-7342 GCF_056400485.1 Roseateles sp. P5_B10 | reverse complement strand
CTCTCGGAGTAGCCCTTGCCGAAGAGGTCGAAGACTTTCTTGTCGACCAGCGGCACATTGGCCCAGTCGAAGCCGGCGCGGTCGGCGTGGCGGGCGACGATGAAGTCCTTGGCCAGCTCCAGGATGGTMAGCGTGGCCAGGCCCARRAAGTCGAACTTSACSAGGCCGATGGCCTCSACGTCGTCCTTGTCGAACTGGCTSACGGCCGAGGTTGAGCCGGGCTGCTGGTATTGCGGGCAGAAGTCGGTGATCTTGCCCGGCGCGATCAGCACGCCGCCGGCGTGCATGCCGATGTTGCGCACCATGCCTTCGACGCGGGCGGCGAGCTTCAGCAGCTCGGCCACTTCCTCGTCGCTCTTCTCGCGCTCCTCCAGCTCCGGCGCCTCGTGGCGGGCGTAGATGACCTTGGCCTTGTCGGGGTCGAAATTGGGCGGCAGCTTGGCCAGCGTCACCGTCTTGCCGGGTGGCGCGGGGATGAGCTTGGCGATGCTGTCCACATGGCCGAAGCCCATGCCCAGCACGCGGCCGATGTCTCTCAAAGCCGCTTTCGCGGCCATGGTGCCGAACGTCGCGATCTGGCTGACCGCTGGGCGGCCGTATTTGTCCTTGACGTAGTCGATGACGCGGTCGCGGTTGCCCTGGCAGAAGTCGATGTCGAAGTCGGGCATCGAGACCCGCTCGGGGTTCAGGAAGCGCTCGAACAGCAGGTTGTACTTGAGCGGGTCCAGGTCGGTGATCAGCAGTGCATAGGCCACCAGCGAGCCCGCACCCGAGCCCCGGCCCGGGCCGACCGGGCAGCCGTTGGCCTTGGCCCAGCGGATGAAGTCCGACACGATGAGGAAGTAGCCCGGGAAGCCCATCTTGATGATGGTGTTCAGCTCGAATTCCAGCCGCTCCACATAGCGCGGCCGCTCCTTGTCGCGCTCCGCCTCGTTGGGGAAGAGGTGCTTCAGCCGCCCCACCAGCCCCTCGTGGCTCAGCTCGCGGAAATACTGCTCCATCGGCATCGGCGTGCCGTCGTCCAGCAGCGGCGTCGGGAAATTGGGCAGCTGTGGCTTGCCCAGCACCAGCGTCAGCGAGCAGCGGCGCGCGATCTCGGTGGTGTTCTGGATGGCGCTCGGGATGTCCTTGAACAGCTGGCGCATCTGCGCCTGCGTCTTGAAATACTGGCTGGGCAGRAAGCGCTTGATGCGCTTGGGGTTGGCGAGAGTCTCTCCTTCGGCCACGCAGACGCGCGCCTCATGGGCCTCGAAGTCGTCCTCACCCAGGAACTGGATCGGGTGCGTCGCCACCACCGGCAGGCCCAGCTCCGCCGCCAGCGGCACGCTGGCCTGCACCAGCGCCTCCTGGCCGGGCAGGCCGGCGCGCTGCAGCTCGATGTAGAAGCGGCCCGGGAAGACCTCGGACAGCCGCTGTGCCCATTCCCTGGCGCGCACCTTGTCGCCCTGCATCAGCGCCTGGCCCAGGCCGCCATGCTGGGCCCCGGACAGGCAGATCAGCCCGCCACCCAGCTCCGTCAGCCATTCCCATTTCAGGCAGGCCTGGTTGCGCTGCACGTTATCGATCCACGCGCGTGACAGCAGCTCGCTGAGGTTCAGATAACCCTGGCTGTTCTGCACCAGCAGCAGCAGGCGCGTCGGCGGCTTGTCGGTGGCGTCGGTCTCCAGCCAGCAGTCGGCGCCGAGGATGGGCTGCACGCCCTTCTTGCGCATCGCGCTGTAGAACTTGATGCCGCCGAACAGGTTGGCCAGGTCGGTGATGGCCGCCGCCACCTGCCCGTCAGCCGCGGCCGCGTCGGCGGCGTCATCGGTGCGCAGGGTGCCATCCACCACCGAATACTCGGTGTGCATGCGCAGGTGGACATAGGGCAGGTCTTGCAGGTCTTGAACAGCGGTCTCGGGCATCGCCGCATTGTAGGAAGCCCCTCCGCCGTTAAGCTGCGCGCCCATGAAACACATCGCTCTCGCGCTGGCCACTGCCGGCCTGCTGTCCACCGCCCTTGCCGCACCCCTCAAGGCTGCCAAGCCCCCGGTCAAGGCGGCCGCGAAGAAGACCGCCCAGCAGATCCTCGCCGGCTCGCCGGCCAGCGACTGGCGCGGGCTCGATCCCGAGAACACGCTGCTGATGGAGTTGGCGTCGGGTCAGGTCATCATCGAACTGGCGCCGCGCTTTGCGCCAGCCCATGCCGCCAACATCCGTGCCCTGGCCCGCGGTGGCTACYGGGATGGCCTGGCCATCCTGCGCGTTCAGGACAACTTCGTCACCCAGTGGGGCGACCCCGATGGCGAGGACGCCGCCAAGGCCAAGCCGCTGCCGGCCGGCGCCTCAGCCAAGCTGCCCGCCGAGTTCTCCGTGCCGTTGGACAAGGTCGGCAAGGAAGCCGCCTTCACCAGGCTGCCCGATGTGGAAGGCTGGGCGCCACGCACCGGCTTTGCCGAAGGCTTCCCGGTCGCCGCTGATCCCAAGGCCGGCAGGGCCTGGCTGGCCCACTGCTACGGCATGGTCGGCGCCGGGCGCAGCGACGCGATCGATTCCAGCAACGGCACCGAGCTCTATGTCGTCATCGGCCAGGCGCCGCGCGGGTTGGATCTCAACATCACCGTGGTGGGTCGCGTGCTCAAGGGCATGGAGCTGCTGTCCGGCCTGCCCCGCGGCGGCGCGGCCATGGGCTTCTACGACAAGCCCGAGCAGCGCACCGGCATCCAGCGCATCCGCCTGCTGGCCGAGGTGCCGACCGCCGAGCGGCCCGCACTGCAGGTGCTGCGGACCGAGTCCACCACCTGGACGCAGCTGCTCGATGCCAGGCGCTTTCGCGGCGGCTGGTTCGTGCACAGCCCCGGCTATATCGACATCTGCAGCGCCTCGGTGCCGACGCGGCCTACTCCCTGAAGCCCCTCGTCCGGTCTCGCCCCGCTGAACGCGGGCGCGCCCAGCCGGTCCCCCGAGGGGACGGCGATGCTTGCGGCATTGAGCCACAAGCACACGCCCAAGCGGGCCGGCTCGGGAGCGGCCCAGCGCTCGGCCCAGAATACGCTGACGTCAAGCGCCCAAATAAAGCGCGACGCGATAGGTGATGAAGGAGGCGAGATAGGCCAGCCCGAACAGATAGCCCGTCATGATCAGCGGCATCTTGTAGCCGCCGGTCTCGCGCTTCACCGCCGCCAGCGTGGCGATGCATTGCGGCGCGAACACATACCAGGCCAGCAGCGACAGCGCCGTGGCCAGGCTCCAGCTCTGCTGGATCAGCGGCGCCAGCGCCTGAGCGGCATCGTCGCCGGTGGCCGACAGCGCGTAGACCGTGCCCAGCGCACTGATGGCCACCTCGCGCGCCGCCAGGCCCGGCACCAGGGCCAGGCTGATCTGCCAGTTGAAGCCGATGGGCGCGAAGATCTTGGCCAGGCCCGCGCCTAGATAACCCGCGACGCTGTACTGGATGGGCGCCCCGGTCGCGCCCTCCGGCGGGCCGGGGAAGCTGGACAGCAGCCACAGCGCGATGGTCAGCACGAGGATGATGCCGCCGACACGCTTGATGAAGATCATGGCGCGCTGCCACAGGCCAATGGCGATGGAGCGCGGATGCGGCCAGTGATAGCTCGGTAGCTCCATCATCAGCGGCCGCACGAGGCGGCCCGTGCTCGTGAAGCGCTTGAGCACCCAGGCCACGGCCAGCGCGCCCAGGATGCCGGCGAAATACAGGCCGAACAGCACCAGCCCCTGCAGCTCGAAGCCCGCCACCTCGCGGTGCGGCACGAAGGCGCCGATCAGGAGGGCATAGACCGGCAGCCGCGCCGAGCAGGTCATCAGCGGCGCGATCATGATGGTGACGAGGCGGTCACGCGGGTTGGAGATGGAGCGCGTGGCCATGATGCCGGGGATGGCGCAGGCAAAGCTGGACAGCAGCGGGATGAAGCTGCGCCCCGACAGGCCGACGCTGCCCATCAGCCGGTCCAGCAGCAGGGCCGCGCGCGGCAGATAGCCCGACTCCTCCAGCAGCAGGATGAAGAAGAACAGGATCAGGATCTGCGGCAGGAAGGCCAGCACGCCGCCGCAGCCGGCGATGACGCCGTCGACGATGAGGCTGCGCAGCCAGCCCTCGGGCAGCCACAGGCCGACCTGGTTGCCGAGCCAGGCCATGCCGCTCTCGATGGCGTCCTTGGGCGGCTCGGCCCAGGAGAAGACGGCCTGGAAGAGCAGGAAGAGCAGGACGGCCAGGATGACGGAGCCGGCCACCGGATGCAGCAGCACGCGGTCGACGCGGTCGCTGGGCAGGGTGGGCAGTTCATGGTCGAGGTGGAGCTCGCGCAGCAGCGTCCGCACAGTGACATGGTCGTCGACCTGCTGCTCGCCGGCGACGGCAAGGGGCGCGGCCTCCCAGACCTCGGGCTTGTCGAGCAGCGCACGCAGCTCATCCAGGCCTTCGCGGTGGATGGCGACGGTGCGCACGACGGGCACGCCAAGCTGGGCGGCCAGGGCCACCGGGTCGATCTTGAGGCCACGCCGGGCGGCCAGGTCGGCCATGTTCAGCGCCACGACGACGGGCAGGCCCATGCGGCGCACGGCCAGCAGCAGGCGCAGGTTGCGGCGCAGATTGGTGGCATCCAGCACGCAGACGACCAGGTCGGGCCGCTTCTCGCCCTTGGCGCGGCCGGCCAGCACATCGCAGGTGACGCGCTCGTCGGGTGAGCGCGGGTGCAGGCTGTAGGTGCCGGGCAGGTCCAGCAGGCGCAAGGCCTTGCCGGCCACGGTGACGAGGCGGCCTTCCTTGCGCTCGACGGTCACGCCAGCGTAGTTGGCGACCTTTTGATGGCTGCCGGTCAGGCCGTTGAACAGGGCCGTCTTGCCGCAGTTGGGATTGCCAACCAGGGCCACCAGCTTGCCGCCGCGGTGGACATGGACAATGGACTCAGTCATGGCCGCGCGGCGTCACGGCGATGCATTCGGCTTCGGCATGGCGCAGCGCAAACGTCGATTGCCCGATGCGCACGACCAGGTTGCCGGTGCGCTGGGCGCCGCGGCGCAGCACGCGCACGGCTTCACCCGGCAGAAAGCCCAGATCGGCCAGCCACGCCGCCCATTCCGGCGAATGCCCGGGTGCACTGACCTGCTGGACGGTCAGCGCCTGCCCGGCAGGGGCGGCGGCGAGGCTGGAGAACAGCGGCTCGGACATGGGCGGGCTCGGCGGACGAGTCGGTTTGATGAGAATGATTCTCATTGTACGCAAGCCCATGGCGCCCGCGCCCCGGGAATGGGTTTTGCCCTTTCGGCGGCTCGGCCGGCGCTCAGCGGGGATTGAGGCGGTCCAGCAACTGGTCGCAGGCCTTCAGGGCCTTGCCGAAGTCCAGCTTCGCCACCGCCGTGGAAAGCTGGGCGAGCTCGGTGCCGAAGGCGTCGGCGTGCTGCGTGGACAGCTCTTCGCAGACTGCGACCGAGCGCATATTGCGTTCGACCAGCAACTGGCGCAGCCGGCGCAGTGCTTCCAGAGGCTCGCTCACGATGGCGGGGGCAGTGGGCGGCGGCGGGCCGGGCACGACAGCGGCGGACAGCACGGCGAGGCTGGCGTCGAGCAGCCCCTGCAAGCCGACCAGATCGACCGCGCTGGCGCTGCCACCCTCGCGCAATGCCAGCTCTTGGCGGCCGGCCGATACGGCCAGCGCGGTGGCGCCGACGGCGCCAGCCAAGCCGCGCAGGGTATGCAGCACGCGCGTCGCGTCGGCCAGGGCTTGTTGTTGCAGATGGCACCTGAGCGTGTCCATCTCCGCGGGCGCGTCCTGGGCGAAGGACTTGGCGAGTCGCTCGTACAAGGCGGCCCGACCGCCCAGGCGCTGCAGCGCTGCCTCGCGCTCCAGCAGCGGTGCCGACACCGGCGGCGGGGGCGGCGCCGGCCGCATGGGGATGGGGCCGACGTGGCGGCGCAGGCTGGCGACGAGCTGCTCCAGGTCCACGGGCTTGGCGACATGGTCGCGCATGCCGGCGGCCAGGCAGGCCTGGCGGTCCGATTCCATGGCATTGGCCGTCATGGCGATGATGAGGCTGTCGGCCCGGTGCGCGAGGATGCGCCGCGTGGCCTCGAAGCCGTCGATGTCGGGCATCTGCAGGTCCATCAGGATGGCGTCGAAAACGGGCTCCGCCACCTTGGCCAGATGGGCGCCTTCGACGCCGCCGCCGGCCACGGTCACGACGGCGCCCTCGCCTTCCAGCAGCTCCTGGGCCACCTGCTGGTTGACGCTGTTGTCCTCCACCAGCAGCAGGCGCATGCCCTGCAGCCGGGGTTCGGCGGCGGCCCGCGGCGGCGGTGCCGGCTGCCCACGCGTGGCTTCAGCAACGGCGTCGTGCAGCATGGACGCCGTCACCGGCTTGACGAGATAGCCGCCCAGGCCCTGGATGTCCTGCTCGCTGCGCTCGGCCAGCAGCTCGCGGCCATGGGCCGTGACCATGATGATGACGGGCGCATCGGACTCGTGGCTGGCGCGGATGCGCCGCGAGGTCTCCCAGCCGTCCAGCCCCGGCATGCGCCAGTCCATCAGGATCAGTTCGTAATGCGGCTCGCCGCGCTCGGCGGCCTCGTGCACCACGTCCAGCGCCTGCTCGCCACTGGCTGCCAGGTCGCAGTCCCAGCCCAGGCTGGCGCCGATGCCCTGCAGCACCTCGCGGGCCATCGGGTTGTCGTCGACGATCAGCACCTTGAGGCCGCGCTGCGCCGTGTCGGGCTCACCGCGCTCGGCCGGCRCAGTCGCCATCAGCAGATCGAAATGGAAGCGGCTGCCCTCGCCGACGCGACTGTCCACGCGCAGCTCGCCACCCATCAGCGCGACCAGCCGCCGGCTGATGGCCAGGCCCAGGCCGGTGCCACCGTAGCGGCGTGACGTCGACTGCTCGGCCTGGCTGAAGCCGGCAAAGATGTGATCGAGCTTGTCCGCCGCGATGCCGATGCCGGTGTCGCGGACCTCGAAGCGCAGCCGCGCCTGCCCACCCGTCTCGCCCAGCAACGACAGCCCCAGCACCACCTCGCCGCGCTCGGTGAACTTCAGCGCATTGCCGGCCAGGTTGAGCAGCACCTGGCGCAGCCGGGTGGCATCGCCGACGAGGGCGCTGGGCAGGCGCGGGTCGAGGCGGAACAGCACCTCGATGTCCTTGGCACCAACGTTGGCCGACAGGATGACGGCCAGCTCGCGCATGAAGTCGCTGAGCTCGAAGCGGTGCGGGTCCAGCTCCATCTTGCCGGCCTCGACCTTGGAGAAATCCAGCACATCGTTGATGACGGCCAGCAGCGCCTGGGCCGCCGTGCGGGCCTTCGCCGCATAGTCGAGTTGGCGCGGCGACAGCTCGGTGCGCAGCAGCAGGT
>NZ_JBFULE010000218.1:0-7355 GCF_056400485.1 Roseateles sp. P5_B10 | reverse complement strand
ACCACGGTCTCCGCCAGGCCCTGGGCCTTGTCGTCCGGGATCTCATAGAAATCAGCGGAGATGATGATGGCGGCGCCATCCTCGTCCGAGAAGAAGTTCAGCGTGTCGTCGTCCTGCACCGGCAACTGGCGCCAGCGGGCCGCCAGTTCCAGCAGGAACTCCGAATAGGCGTACTCATGCCGTGCCTCGGGCGCGGCCGGAACCGGCGCCGCAGACGGCGTCAGAGAGAAGGAGTACTTGAGGATGGCCATGGGCTCAGGCGCCCAACCAGGACGGCTTGGTCTTGGTCAGGAAGCTCTGCACGCCCTCGCGGCCCTCGGCGCTGGCGCGGATGTCGGCGATGCGGCGCGCCGTGTTTTCGCGCAGCTCGGGCGTGATCTCGCGGCTGGCCACGTCTTTGACGAGCTGCTTGCAGGCGCGCGCGGCGGCGGGGCCGTTGGCGGTGACGGCGGCGACGAGTTCATCGATCTTCGTGTCCAGCGCATCAGCGGCGACAACCTCGTGCACGAGGCCCAGACGCCTCGCTTCGTCAGCGGCAAAGCGCTCCGCCGTCACGAAATAGCGCCGCGACGCCTGCTCGCCCAGGGCCTTGACGACATAGGGGCCGATGGTGGCCGGCAGCAGGCCCAGCTTGGCCTCGCTGAGGCAGAAGCCCGCTGTGTCCACCGCGACGACGATGTCGGCACAGGCCACCAGCCCCACGCCGCCCGCATAGACGTCGCCCTGCACGCGAGCGATCACCGGCACCGGGCAGCTGTAGATCGCCCACAGCATGTCGGCCAGCTTGGTGGCATCGGCATGGTTCTCGTCCCAGGAGTAGCCAGCCATCGCCTTCATCCAGTTCAGGTCGGCGCCAGCGCAGAAGGCCTTGCCCTCGGCGGCCAGCACGATGGCGCGCAGGTCGGCGCGCTGGCCCAGGTCGGTGAAGGCGGCGGTCAGCTCGGCGATCAACACCTCGTTGAAGGCGTTGCGAACCTCGGGGCGGTTCAGCGTGACGCGGGCGACATGGCCCGTGGTCGTGACGGTCAGGCAGGTGTTCATGGCAGTGCTCTTCCGTGCGGGATTGTCCGGCCGGCCTCACCAAGCGGCTTGCACATCAGCACGGATCCATACGTCTTGCCCTGCCACTGCACGCCGCCGACGGTGGCATAGCCGCGGCGCTCGTAGCGGCGGCGTAGCGCGACGGCGGGCTCGGCGGTGTCCAGCGCGAGCCGGGCGAAACCTTGTTCGCAGGCCCAGGCCTCGGCGGCATCCATCAATCGCTCGGCGATGCCTTGACCGCGGCAGTCCGGATGGACGGCCAGCTGGGACAGGATGGCTGTGCCAGCCGTCGTGTACAGCGGTGGCGGCGGGTCGGCGATGTAGGCCTCGCCGGCAGGCTTGGGGCCGCGCACGGCGACCGTGCCGACGAAGCGGCCGTCCCGTTCGGCGACGAAGCCCTGGGCGCCGGCCAGGCGTTCACGCGTCATGTCGACGCTCTGGTCTACGGCTGTGAAGTTCCAGCCTTGGGCCGCGAGGCTGGCGTAGGACAGGTGCAGCAGCGTGGTGAGCGTTTGCATGCAGTCATTGCTGCTCAGCGGGCGGATGGTGACCATCTCGTCATCTCTTCAGCATTCGGGCTGGGTTGGGCTTGCCGCAGGCGCGGCTGAGCAGGGCCGTATCGAGCTGACGTGCGGCTTCATCGTGCGACAGCTCGTAGCGAGGCAGCAGCCGTTCAGTGGCGGGCCAGGGTGGCTGCGATGCGGCGGCGGCGCGGCAGAAGCTGTGTGCCACCCGGGCCGCGTTGGCATGTCGGCGTGCGTTTTCGGGGTGGGTGGGCCCGCCATGCGATTTCATGCCGGGAATGCGTTGACTGGCCGTGCGCCAGAGTGCCGCGCCGCGATGCACGTCGTACCCCGCCAGGCCGGCAAATACCAGGCCGAGCGTGTCGGCGTCCAGCTCCTGGGCGCGCGGGTCTTGAGGAGTGTCTGCGTGAGGCTCGATACCGAACTGTTCATTGAGCGACAGCAGCATGGCTTGCGCCTCGTCCGGGCCTTTGGCGCTCTGCTGGCGCATTCTGAAGATGCCGTGACCCAGCACCACATGCGCCAGCTCATGGCCCATCGCTGCGGCGAGTTCGTCCTCAGACAGCACCGCCAGCAACTCATCGGAGATGCGGGTCATGTCGAACACCGCGAACGCGTTGCCTGCGCCGATCGGCCCCACGCTCTCGAAGGACACGGTGCAGCGGCGCTGGCCCTGCGCGTCGATTTCCGCCAGACGGCCGCACCACGGCGACGCGGCATGGCGCAGCGCGGCGTCCACGCGCCGCAGGTCTTCCTGCGTGGCGGCGTTGGCAGCAACGGTAAGGCTGACCAGCAACGAGGTCAGCGTGGAGCGCAGGCGTGGCGTCATCACATCCGAAACACGCCGAACTTCGTTTCAGGGATGGGCGCATTCAGTGACGCCGACAGCCCCAGCGCCAGCACACGGCGCGTGTCGGCCGGGTCGATGACGCCGTCGTCCCACAGCCGTGCCGACGCGTAGTACGGATGCCCCTGATCCTCGTACTGCTGGCGCAGCGGTGCCTTGAAGGCTTCCTCTTCGTCGGCGCTCCAGGTGCCGCCCTTGGCCTCGACGGCGTCGCGGCGGATGGTGGACAGCACGCTGGCCGCCTGCTCGCCGCCCATCACCGAGATRCGSGCATTSGGCCACATCCAMAGGAAGCGCGGSGWATAGGCSCGGCCGCACATGCCGTAGTTGCCGGCGCCAAAGCTGCCGCCAATGATGACGGTGAACTTGGGCACCTGGGCGCAGGCCACGGCGGTCACCATCTTGGCGCCAGCGCGGGCGATGCCGTCGTTCTCGTACTTGCGGCCCACCATGAAACCGGTGATGTTCTGCAAGAAGACCAGCGGGATCTTGCGCTGGCAGCACAGCTCGATGAAGTGGGCACCCTTGTTGGCGCTCTCGGCGAACAGGATGCCGTTGTTGGCGACGATGCCGACCGGCATGCCCTCGATGTGGGCAAAGCCACAGACGAGCGTGGCGCCGTAGCGGGCCTTGAACTCATCGAACTCCGAGCCGTCGACGATGCGGGCAATGATCTCGCGGATGTCAAAGGGCTTGCGGGTGTCGGTGGGGATGACGCCATGCAACTCGGCCGGGTCGTGGGCCGGCGCCTTCGGTTCCAGCATAGCGAGCGGATTGACCTTGCTCCAGTTCAAGCGCGCGACAGACTGCCGCGCGATGGCCAGCGCATGCGTGTCGTTGTTGGCCAGGTGGTCGGCCACGCCCGACAGGCGGGTGTGCACGTCGCCGCCGCCCAGGTCCTCGGCCGTGACGACCTCGCCGGTCGCGGCCTTCACCAGCGGCGGGCCGCCCAGGAAGATGGTGCCCTGGTTCTTGACGATGATGGTCTCGTCGCTCATCGCCGGCACGTAGGCGCCACCGGCCGTGCACGAGCCCATGACGACGGCGATCTGCGGGATGCCTTCGGCGCTCAGGTTGGCCTGGTTGAAGAAGATGCGCCCGAAGTGGTCGCGGTCGGGGAACACTTCGTCTTGATTCGGCAGGTTGGCGCCTCCGCTGTCCACGAGGTAGACGCAGGGCAGGCGGTTCTGCGCGGCGATSTCCTGCGCGCGCAGATGCTTCTTGACGGTGATGGGGTAGTAGGTGCCGCCCTTCACGGTCGCGTCGTTGCAGACGATGACGCATTCGACGCCCGACACGCGCCCGATGCCGGCGATGACACCGCCGCCGGGCGCGGCGTTGTCGTACAGGTTCAGGCCGGCCAGCGGCGCCAGTTCGAGGAAGGGCGTGCCCGGGTCCAGCAGCATCTCGACGCGGTCGCGCGGCAGCAGCTTGCCGCGGGCCGTGTGCTTGGCGCGCGCGGCGTCGCCGCCGCCCTGGGCGATCTTGGCGAGCTTGGCGTTCAGGTCGTCAATGAGGCCGCGCATCGCGTCCGCATTGGCCTTGAAATCGGCCGAGCGGGGGTTGAGCTGGGTATTGAGGACCGGCATGGTGTCTCCGCGAAGCCCATGCTCGAGTCAACGACTAAGCAGGGCTCAACTTATTGATTGACGGCCTCGTGAGCCGCGTGAGGGGCGCCAGAATAATCCAGGGTGAACACGGATGCAATGCCGACTTGAGTGTTACTCAAGAATTGCGCAGAATGCGACCTCGATGACCACCGTCGCCGTCACGCCCCAGCGCAGATCCCCCGCAGGCCCCAAGGCCGAGCAGCGCGTGCGCGACATCCTGCGCGTGGGCCGCGAGGTGTTCGCCGAGCGCGGCTACGAGCGCGCGACGACGACCGAGATCGCCCAGCGCCTGGCCATCTCGGAGGCCACCGTCTTCACCTATTTCCGCGGCAAGCGCGAGCTCTGCATGCGCGTCATCCAGGACTGGTACGACGAGATCATCGCCGCCATCGAGGCTGGCCTGCCGCGCCAGGCTTCGGTGCGCGAGCAGCTGGAGTTCGTCGTGCTGACGCATCTGCGCCTGTTCCTGATCCAGGGCACGGGGCTGTGCGCGCTGGTGCTGTCGGAAGGCAGAACCAAGGGCCAGGACCTCGGCGAAGGCTTCGTCGAGCTGCAGCGGCGCTACACCGCGCCGCTGATGGAGCTGCTGGCGCGCGGCCAGGAGGCCGGCGAGGTGCGGCGCGACATCCCGCTGCGCCTGCTGCGCTCGCTGGTGTTCGGGCCGATGGAGCACATGCTGTGGGAGGTGGTCATCACCGGCCGCCAGATCGACGTGGAGGCCAGCGCGCGTGACCTCGTCGCCCTGCTGTGGCCGGCGCTGCAGGCACCCGACCAGGAGCTGCAGCGGCTGCGCCGGCTGCGTGGGCAGCTGCAGGATGCGTTGGCTCAGGCCTAACGCGTCCAGGCCTGCACGAGCACCGTCTCGCAGACCTTGAACAGCAGCCAGGCCGCCATCGCCGCCAGCGTCGAGGCGATCAGCTCGGCCAGTTGCCGCAGCCCGCCGTCCTGCAGGCCCTGCCAGCCGTAGTTCGACAGCAGGGCTGCGTTTGCGCTCACCAGCCGCACCAGGTCCAGGGTCAGCAGGCCGAAGACGACAAAGCTCAGCACCATCAGCCCGAAGCAGGCGAAACGGTGCCGGCGCAGCCAGCCGGTAAAGGCCGAGATCGTGAACATCGCACGCCCTCCTCGTGGTGTCGCTCATTCTCAGGTATGACTAGGATGCACCCTGCTGCCAGGGAAGGGGCTCCGATGAATGCACTGAGAGTCTGGCTCGCCACGAGCCTGCTGCTGCTGGGCTGCGCCTTGGCGCGCGCGCAGACGGAGGCGGCCGACGCCGACTGGCGCTACCGCATCCAGCCCGGTGACACGCTGATCACACTGACCGACGCCTGGCTGGCGCCGCCCAAGACCTGGCGCGACCTGCAAAAGCTCAACCGCGTGCCTGACCCGCTGCGGCTGATGCCCGGCTCGACCCTGCGCATGCCCGTTGCCTGGCTGCGTCGCGAGGCCAGCGTCGCCGAGGCTGTGTTCGCACGCGGCCAGGTCACGCGCCAGCGTGGTGCGGCGAGCGAAGCCCTCACCGCCGGCGCGACGCTGCAAGGCGGGGACCGCATCAAGACCGGCGCTCAGTCCAGCGCCAGCCTGCGTTTCGCCGATGGCTCGCGGCTGCTGATCCCGCCCGACAGCGACATCACGCTGGACCAACTGCTGGTGCTGGGCCGCGGCGCCATCCCCGCGGTGCGCATCGGCGTGCAGCAGGGCGGTGCGGACAGCCGCGTGACGCCCAACGCACAGCGCGTGCCGCTGTACGAAGTGCGCACGCCGCATGTGAACCTGGGYGTGCGCGGCACCGAGTTCCGCGTGCAGACGGCGGGTTCGCAGAGCCGCATGCAGGTGCTGTCCGGCGCCGTGCATGCCGGTGGCCTGGGCCCCGACGTGGCGAGCGGCCAGGGCCTGCTCGCCGACGGGGCAGCGCGCAGCGTCGCGCCGCTGCTGCCGGCGGCCGATCTGAGCGGCCTGGTGCCCGTGACGGAGCGGCTGCCGCTGCACATGGCCTGGGTGGGTGGTCCGGCCGGCGCTGCCACCTGGCGCGTACAGCTCTACGTTGGCGGTGACTTCGACCGCCTGCTGCTGGATGACGTCGTGGGCGAGCCGGCCGTCACCTGGCCCGAGGCGCGCGAGCTGGCCGACGGCGACTACACGCTGCGCGTGCGCGCCATCGACGCGCGCGGCCAGGAGGGCGCCGCGGCCGATGCAAGCATCCGCCTGCAGGCCCGGCCCGAGCCACCCTTCATCCAGGCGCCTGCGTCGGGTGCAGTCAGCTACACCGGTGGCATGGCCTTCGCCTGGACGCGCAACACGGTGGCGCCAAATGTGCGCCTGCAGATCGCGCGGGATGCCGGCTTCAAGGACCTGGTTCTGCAACCCTCACCCATTGACGGCGCGAACTACGACGCCCGACTGCCCGACGGCCTCTATCACTGGCGCATCGCCTCCGTCGAAGCGGGCGGCCGTGCCGGGCCGTTCGGCGACCCGCAAACCTTCGAGATCAGGCCGCCGCCGCCCGCGCCACCGCCGGCCGAGCCGGAGGTCAGCGGCGACCAGTTGAAGCTGCGCTGGCGGGCCGACCCGGACGTCACGCGCTACGAACTGGAATGGTCCAAGACCGAGACCTTTGACGGCGCGGACGTGCAGCGCTTTGCAACGGACAAGCCCGAGCTCGCGATCCCGAAGCCATCGCCGGGCAAGTACTTCTTGCGCGCCAAGGCCTTCAACGCCGCCGGCGCGGCAAGCCCCTGGGGCCAGACGCAGATGATCGAGCAGCCCTATCCGCGCTGGCTGTGGCTGYTGCCCTTGCTGCTGATCCCCGTCCTTTGAAACGCTGGCCCTGGCTCGCCCTGCCCGGAGCACTGCTGCTCTGGGCGCTGCTGAGCCTGACCGGCGCGCAGCCGCGTATCGACCGCGCCATCGGCGACCTGTTGCTGCGTGCCGCCGCGCCCGCGGCACCGCCACCCACCAGCGTCATCGTCGACATCGACGACGCCTCGCTGCTTGTGCTGCGCCAGCCCCTGGGCGAGTGGCCCTACTCGCGCGAGGTCTATGCGCTGATGCTGGACTACCTCGGCCAGGCCGGTGCCCGCCTCGTTGTCGTCGACATCGTCTTCGCCGGCCCGCGTGAGGGCGATACACGGCTGGCGCAGACCTTGGCCGCCGGCCCGCCGACGGTGCTCGCGGCTGCCGGCCTGGCGACGCGCCAGCGCGCCGGCGTCGAACTCGCGCCAGCCAGTGCGGCCGAGCAGCGCGCGCTGACCCGCCTGGGCGCGGCCCATGCGCCGGGCCTGGACTGGGACGCGCTGACGGCCCCGGCCGATGCACTGCTGGACGCGCTCGCCG
>NZ_JBFULE010000217.1:0-7366 GCF_056400485.1 Roseateles sp. P5_B10 | reverse complement strand
GGGCACGCCCGCGGATCGTTTCGTCTACCTCAACTCGGGCACTCTCGCGGGACAGCCGGGCTCCAACTGGACGCGCCGCGCCAAGTTGAAGCTGGCTTCCATTCCCCGCGAGGTCGTGGAGGCCGTGTTGGCTTCCAGTGCGGGCGCCATCGAGGCCCGTGTCCTTGGCACCATGGCCGATGGCGGCCCCATCTGCGCTTCGGTGAAGCCGCACGCGGTGGTGTGGAGCCAGGTGGCCTGACCTGGCGCCAGAGAGGTCGGCTGGCAAGCGGTCACCGGATAGCCAACCAGCGCGCGGGCCTCGGGCAAACAACTTGGTATGGCCGTCATGCAATGTGAAGCAGTCACGCGCACTTCGGTCGCATGGGCATGCGCAGGCCGGATTCGGGTGCGGCAAGTGGTTGGGCAGCGCGGTAGCTGTCATCCGGGAATGCCGGGTCGGTGACCCGCTCCCGGCCATGAGCAGTCAGTTGCGAACGACGGCTTTCAGGTAGGCTCTCCACGCAATTTCGATGTCGGCACCACGTGAACATGCTCAAGCTGAAACTGCTTCAGTCGCTTGTCTCTATCGAAGGACTAGCTGCCGAACCGTCTCCTGTCTCGGGTGGTACAGCTCTATTCTTTAGGGGAAGGGAGTTTGCGCACTTCCACGACGACCATGAACTCGACCTGAGACTCACAAAGAAGGTCATCCGCGCGTTGGGTCTCTCCCATCCAGCCGGCTCCGTTCACCATCCGACCCGTTCTTCGTCCTCGCCTTGGATCGAGGTGCGCTTCCATACCGATGCTGAGGCAGAGCGTGTCGCCGAACTGGTCAAGGTCGCCATCGAGCAGCTATGAGCAGTCCAACGGCGGTTTCAGCTTGCAGGGATCTGAGCGGATGCTCGGCATCGGCCAGGAGACGCCGCTGACGATCGGCAGCTTTCGGGTAGGCTGAAGTGCATGCTTGGCGATGCTCTTGTCGTCGAGGCCGTGCGATAACCAAGGAAATTTCTATGAATCTCCATCTCGGCCTTGCCCCGATCATCTCCCTGCTCGCCGGCATCCTGATCCTCGTGGTTCCCAGGTTGCTCAACTACATCGTCGCAATCTACTTGATCGTGATCGGGCTGATCGGCTTAGTGGGCGCCGGTCAGATGCACCTGGGTTAGGCGGGGTTCACTGCCAATTTCGCGGATCGGCCAGGAGCCGACGGTTGAAGTGGTTGCTTTCGGGGGGGCTAGCCGCGTCGAAGTGCGCATTGCCGAGGAATACACGCTGCCTATGAACACCCACGAAATGCCCGAATGACGTATCTGCGACGTCTGGAGATGGTTATCTGCCCCACCGGAGAAGTTTGATGAAGCACAAGCTGGTGAGCTGGGGGCCCTTTGCGGCTGTTGCGGCGATCTTCTCGTCGGTCGCCAACGCAGCGCCGCCGTCGGTGGAAATGACCTGGATGTCGATCGCCAATTGGTATTTCAAGGTCGGCGACAAGCGCATCGTCATGGACGGCTACATCTCCCGTCTGCCCGAAAACTTGTTCACGGCGTCTCCGGTCTACGCAAATGACGTGTATGCCTACACGAAGGAGCCGGCAGGCGTCGACGTCGCCTCCATCACCAAGGTGCGCGATGCAATGCTGGGGACTGACAAGCTCGATCTGCTTGTTGTCGGCCACAGTCATTGGGACCACAGTTGGGACACCCCCACGTGGGCGAAACTGACCGGCGCCCCGATGATTGGCGGCTCATCCACTTGCATGCAAGCCGCAGCACAAGGCGTAGCCGGGTCCCAATGCCGCAGCGTCAGCGGCGGCGAAAAGATCTCACTGGGCGACGGCATCACCATGCGTGTCGTTCGCTGGAACCACAGCGGCGACTCAAGCAATCCGATACAGCACTTTGCGCGAGAGCTGTATCGACCGCCGATTCCCGACCCGAAGTCCGGAGGCCTTCGCGCCGGCGGTGGAGAGGACTACCCCAACGGGGGCGGTAACAGGGCCTACCTGTTCACGGTGGACAGTCCCGAGGGCCAGCTCTCATTCTTCGTCAGCAATTCGGCAAGCGCGTTCGATCTGGACAAGGACATCGTGGTCGACGGTGTGAACTTCGGGCCACCTCTTGGCAACTTGGCCGCTGCAATGACGGATGCCGGACTCACTAAGGTCGACGCATGGATCGGCACAGGCGGAAAGCCGGTGGCGGAAATGGTTGTCCCGGTCATTCATCCGAAGACTTACCTGCCGAGCCACTGGGATGGACTGTTCAACGCTTTTTGGTCGGGCATGCCGTATCCATTCAAGGATGACGCACTCAAAGGGTATCTGGATGGCCAGAAGGTTTCGCTCGTAGCGCAAACGCAGTATTTCGACAAGTACATCCTGTCGTCGAACGGTGTCGTCACGGCTGCAAATCACGACGTCAAGAACAAACTGGGATTTGCGGATACAAAGCGATTTAGTCAGTCACTGCTGGATGCCGTCACGCACGTTTCCTCCACCAGCGTCGGTGACGATTGTGGTGAAGGATTTCAGCCACCGAGCGACTGGGCGAAGACCTTTGCCGCATTGCGCCAGTTCGGACCGGGCCAGCACGCTGATGCCGTTGGCCTCACGCGAGGTGCCAGGCGAGACCACCCCTTCGATCCGACATGGCGAATGACTCGCGATTCGACGGCTATGTCCCACTAGCACGCGTGCCACCGTCGATGCAGACCAGAGCAGTCTGCGCAAATGATTGCGTTCTTCTCGGGTCGGAACGCCTTCTAGCGATCGGAGGTCGCCGATGGGTCGAGAGTTGCCGGCCGGCTGTCCAACGCGAAGGCAGCATCCACCCTGAACTTGGCATCTGGCCGATTGCCCCGCCTCGTTCATCTGCATGAGATGCTGGCATTGCCAAGCCACTGTCCTGCTCGAGCCCCTCAAGCCCTCTTCTCCTTTGCACGCTGGCTACCCGCCTTGCCGATCTTCTTCCACTTGCTGCGCTGCGCAATGCGCTCCAGCGCCGTCAATTCGCCGCGCTGGGCGTCGCGCATCAGCTTCTTGTAGTTGTCGAGCCGGTCCGCGTCGACGCGCGCGCGCACCGCGCAACCAGGTTCGTTCTCGTGGCAGCAATCGCGGAACCGGCATTGCTGCGCGAGCGCCTGCACGTCCTCGAAGGTGGCGGCGAGCGTGCTGGCGTCAGCATCGGGCCGGAAGGTGCGCAGGCCCGGCGTGTCGATGATGCAGCCGCCTTGCACGCAGCGGTGCAGCGAGCGCGCCGTCGTCGTGTGGCGGCCGCGGCCGTCGCCCTGGCGCACGCCGCCCGTGGCCTGGCCGGCATTGGCCAGGGTGTTGATGAGCGTGGACTTGCCGGCCCCCGAGGAGCCGAGCAGCACGAGGGTCTGGCCCGCATGCAGCCAAGGGCCGATCTCGGTGCTGGCCTGGCGCGTCAGCGCGTTGACCGGTAGCACCGGCACGGTCGCGGGCAGGCGGGCATACATCTCGGCGATGCGTGCCTGCGCTTGCGGCGCGATATCGAGCTTGGTGAGCACGACGACCGGCACCACGCCGCAGGCGCGCACCATCGCAATGTAGCGCTCCATGCGGCGCGCGTTGAAGTCGGCGTCCAGCCCCATCACGAGCAGCGCCGCGTCGACGTTGCTCGCGAGCGGCTGGCGGCGCCCGTCGTTGGCGCGGCGTGCGATCTGCGTGACGGGCTCGACCCGGTCGGCGATCCAGGCCTGGCCGTGCGCGTCGATGTGAACGCCGACCCAGTCGCCGATGGTCAGCTGTTGAACCTGGGCCTGCAGCTGCTGCACCAGCCGGGGCAGCGCGCGAGCAAACAGCTCGGTGTAGCCGTCATGCAGCGTGAAGCAGTCGCGCTGCGCCTCCACCACGCGGGCCAGGCGCAGGCCGGGTTCGTCATGGGGTTGAGGAAGTTGTACCGCACGGCTCGCGATGGCGGGGGTGAGCCCGAGGGCGTGCAGCGTCTCGAAATCGAATTCGATCATGGGAGTCCATTGAAAGTGGGCTTCGTCCGCGCACGGTGGCGCGGAGCAACAGGTGGGAAGCCGGCCGCGCTGTTGCGGCGATCAATGGACCCGCGGTGGACGCGAGGTCAGTCCGAACGCGAGTTCGAACTCAGTGGTGCTGGGCGCTCAGGCAGCCGGCAGGAGGAGGGCGACACGATCTGCTTGTTCCATGGTCTTCTCCTTTGCGGGCTGATTGATGAAGGCCGCCAGTCTGCCTGTGGCGTGCGGTACGCGTCAATGGCGATGCATGGTGCTGCAGGCATGCTGTTGCTTTGCCAGCGACGTGGCGGCGTCGGTGCCCCTACACCGGTTGTCGGTAGCGGTGGCCCCTGAACCTGAACACCAGCTCGCGCGGGCGGATCAGCTCCAGCACGTGGTCGGGGCCCAGTTGGGCGCCTTCGCGCAGCACCTCGCCATTGATCATCGCGAAGCGGCCGCGCGGGTCGTCGGAGTAGACGGAGCCGCTGACGACGATGCGGGGCACGTCGCGGCGGATGGCTTCGGGCAGCTCGGCCAGGCGGGGGATGGGAGCTTCGGCGGCTGGGGTGGGAGCTGGGGCGGGCGGTGCTGGAGGAACGGGGGCAGGCACGGCGACAGCCACGGGTGCCGGCGCCGTGGCCTCGCTGACGGGACGGGGCGCCGGTGCTGTGGTCACCGCGACCGGCGGCGGCACGAGTGGCAGGTAGGGCGAGGCGGACGCGGTGGGCTGTGGCGTTGGCGCGGCGGGTGGCGCGGGCACAGCCACTGGCGCCGCGGTGGCCACCGGGGTGGGCGTTGGCGGCGAAACCGGCGGGGTCGCGTCCTGCGGGCCGCTTGCCCACCAACTGCCGGCGCCGATGCCAGCCAGCAGCAGCAGGCCGCCGCCGGCCCAGGGCAGCCAGCGGCGTGGGCCGGCGGCGCGGGCGGCGTCGCTGGTGGATACCGCTTGGGTGTTCAGGCCCGGCACCTGGCCGCGCTCGCGTTCGCGATCGGCTTCGGCACGGCGCAGGGCGTCGAGGATGTAGGACATGGCGTTAGGTCTTGCGATTCTCGCGTTCAGCGCGCCACGTCCAGGCGCGGCTCGGCTATACCGGCAGCCCGGTTGACTTGCATCAGGGTGATGGGGCCGACGCGGCCATCGGGTTGCAAACCCTGGCTGGCCTGGAAGGCCTGCACCTGGCGGCTCAGCTCGGGCCAGCCGGGCGCGGGTGCGGAGGCCGGCGCGGACGGCGCGCTACCCGGCACGCTGGCGAGCTGTGTGGCCAGCCAGTTGCGCAGGGGAACGATGTTCTCGGCCCGCTCGGCATAGCCCGGTGGCACGCGCCAGAAGGTCGTGAACTCGCCGCGCCAGGCGCCGGCCAGCTCGGGTAGCGTGACGCGGCGGGGCGTGCCGTCCACGACCAGCGTGGCGTGCTGCGCGTCCAGCGCCACCAGCGCGGCCAGGGCCGCCGGGTGGCCGGGGCGCTGCAGGGTCAGCAGCACGGGGCGGTCGATGAGGCGGATGAGCGAGAGGCTGCCGCTGCCGCTGCGGTAGCACTGCAGGCCGCGCTGCGCGGCCACGGTGCAGGGGTCGGCCTTGTCCGGCAGCGGCAGGCCCCAGCGCTGGGCGAGGGCCGCCCAGGCGTCGGCGTCCTGCGGCTTCCAGTCGGCGAGCGTCAGCAGTTCGGGGGCTGGCTCGGTGCGGCTGGCCGCGGAGGCGGGTTGCGAAGCCGCACTCGCAGCCGCTGCCGCAGCAGATGCCGCGCTGGCAGCCGCGGCCATGCCCTCCGCTCTGGCCTTCTGCAGGCGTCCGTCCATGGTGGCCTGCTGCGCCCGCCAGGCCAGCCAGCCGCCCACGATGGCCGCGGCCAGCAGGGCCACACCAATGCCCGCCGCGACGGGCCTGCGCCTGGGCACGGGCGGTGCGGCCTGCTCGTCGAACATCTCGCGCGCAGCCTGGCGCACTATTGTTCGCGTGACCTGCGCCTGGCCGCTGGCATAGCCGCCCAGCAGTGCGCGATCGCAGAGCAGGTTGATGCGGCGCGGCACGCCGCGGGTGAGCTGGTGGATGAGGCGCAGCCCCTTGCGGTCGAAGGGCAGCGCGCCGGTGAGGCCGGCCACGTTCAGGCGGTGACGGATGTACTGTGCCGTCTCGGCCTCGGACAGCGCGCCCAGGTGAAAGCGCGCGATCACGCGCTGCGCCAGCTGCTCCAGCTCCGGCCGGGCCAGCATGCCGCGGAGCTCGGGTTGGCCGATCAGCACCACCTGGAGCAGCTTGCGCTCACTGGTTTCCAGATTGGTCAGCAGGCGCAATTGCTCCAGCACGTCGGCCGAGAGGTTCTGCGCCTCATCGATGATCAGCACGTTGTTGCGCCCGGCAGCGTGCTGCGCCAGCAGGAAGGCGTTCAGCGGGTCGACGTAGTCCTTCACCGTCCGCGCGCCCGCCGGCACCACGACATGGAATTCGTCGCAGATCGCCTGCAGCAGCTCAGGGACGGTGAGCTTGGGGTTGAAGATATAGGCGACGTTGCAGTTCGCCGGGATCTGCTCCAGGAAGCAGCGGCAGACGGTGGTCTTGCCGGCGCCGATCTCGCCGGTGAGCAGCACGAAGCCGCCGCCCCCGTCCAGCCCATACAGCAGATGGGCCAGCGCCTCGCGGTGGCGCTCGCTCATGAACAGGTAATGCGGGTCCGGCGCGATCGAGAACGGCGCTTGTTTCAAGCCGAAGAAGGGCACGTACATGGGGCGGCAGGATAACCATGCCGCCGATCTGCCCGGGCCGAACCCGTCTGGCCAACCGCGACGTGCCGGCTGCGCAGGAGCGCCAGGCCGGCAATCAGCGCCAAGCTAGGGGAGGGCGATGGCTTCGATCATCGCCCGCACCTGCTCGCGAGCGCCGCGGCCCGCGCCGGCGCGAGGCTGCAGGCGGTGGGCGATGGTTTGCGGCAGGATGGCCTGCACGTCGTCGGGCGACACATAGTCGCGCCCCTGCAGCAGGGCCCGGGCGCGGGAGGCTCGCAGCACGGCCAGGCCGGCGCGCGGCGACAGGCCTTCCACGAACCATTGGCCCGAGCGTGTGGCCGCAATCAGTGCCTGCAGGTAGTCCAGCAGCGGCGGCGCGGCGTGGATGGCCTTGACGGCGGCTTGCGCCTGGATCAGCTCCGCCGGCGTCATGAGGGCGCCCAGCGACCGCAGTTGCTCGCGGCTGTCCTGCCCGGTCAGCAGCTCGCGCTCGGCGGCGGCGTCGGGGTAGCCCAGCGAGATGCACATCAGGAAGCGGTCCAGCTGCGACTCCGGCAGCGGGAAGGTGCCGAGCTGCTCGCTGGGGTTCTGCGTGGCGATGACGAAGAAGGGCTCGGGCAGCGGGTGGCTGATGCCCTCGATGCTGACCTGGTGCTCCTCCATGGCCTCCAGC
>NZ_JBFULE010000216.1:0-7372 GCF_056400485.1 Roseateles sp. P5_B10 | reverse complement strand
GCGATGCACAGCGAGCTCGTCACGAAGAGGTCGGCCAGGATGGTGCTGACGACAGCCCCGCCAGCGGCATTGCCCAGCAACGCGACGATCAGCGGCACGCCCATGAAGCCGGTGTTGGGGAAGGCCGCCACCAGGGCGCCAAAGGCCGCGTCCTTCATGCCCACTCGCTCGGACAGCGTCGTTGCCACCGTGAAGAAGACCATCAGCAGCGCCGAGCTGAGATAGACGCCGAGCAGGGCCGGGTTCAGCAGCTCCAGCAGCGGCGTGTCGCGCCCGAAGCGGAACAGCAGGCAGGGCAGCGCAAAGAAAAGCACGAACCCATTCAGGCCGGGAATGGCGCTGTCCGGCAGCAGGCCGCGCTCGGCGGCCAGCCAGCCGCACAGCACCAGCGCGAAGAACGGAAAGGTCGTGGCGAGAACGGCAAGCATTGTCCGGGGGCGAGTATCCAGGGCCGTGAGCGAATGCGCGGACCGGCCCGCTTTGTAACAAAGGGGGATGGCAGCCCCCTGGGGTCACCCCTAATATGCCGCGCCATGCGCATGCCCAATCTCTCCCTGCCACCGCCAGCCGCCGCCGCGCCCCTGGACGAAGGGCAGGCGCTGGGCGTGTGGCGGCTGGAGAAACCGCTGGCCGACGGCGAGCAGGCCCATGCCGGCCAGTGGTACAGCGCCCACCATGCAATGGCCACGGAGCAGAAGGCGGCCGTCCTCGTGCTGGACCGCAGCGACCAGGGCGCCGGCGTCATGCTGCGCTACGCCGACCAGGCCGGTGACCTCGCCAAGCTGCAGCACCTCCACATCGCCGTGCCCAGCGACAGCGGCGTGACACCCGATGCCCACCCCTATCTGATCGTCGAGGGAGAGCATGGCGAGCCGGTGCTGCCGCAGTTGCACCAGTTGGGACTGCGCCAGCGCGTCGAGTTGCTGGTGCAGCTCTGCGAAGCCCTGCGCTCGGCCCACCAGCAGGGCTGGCTGCTGGCCGAGATCGACCCCGCCATGATCTGGCTCGGCCCCGAAGGCGGCGTGCGCCTCATGGGCCTGGGCCTGACCAAGATTCCCGACCCGACCGACCCTTTCGACCGCGGCCTGAGCCTCGGCGCTTCGCCGGCCTTCGTGGCGCCCGAGCGCCGCAACGGCGAACCACCCACTCTCGCCAGCGAGATCTATGGCCTGGGCGCCCTGGCCCGCGTCTTCATCTGCGGCTGGGAGGACACCCCCCGGGGCTTGGCGCCGCTGCGTGGCAGCGTGGCCGAGGCCTGGCCGCTGATGAAGTCGGCGCAGCAGATCAAGCTCGATGCCCTGCTGCGCGGCACCATGGCCGAATCGCCCGAGCTGCGCACGCGCGGCGCCGAGGGCCTCGCCGACGAACTGCGCGAGTGGCTGGGCCTCGCCCCCCCACGCAGCGCCGGCAGCGCTGCCGAACCCGGCCCCGCCGTCGAAGCCAAGGCTCGAGCCGCCTGGTGGAAGCGCTGGCTGTGGCTCGGCGCCGCGGCCGGTGTGGGCCTGCTCGCCATGGCGGCCCACGTTTCGGAGCCGTCTGCCCCCACGGCCGGCACCCGCGGTCTGCCCCAGGGTTGAGCTTTCCGGACGTTGGCTAGGGATGTCGCCGCAGCGGCCCCTCGGCCAACATGCGCGCCCTACCAATGCTGGAGCACCGCCATGGCCCGTTCTCTCCTTGCGCCTTTCGTCGCCGTCGCGCTGTCGCTGGCCACCTCGGCTGCGATGGCCGCCGGTTTCAACACCGATGCCGAAGGCTGGACCACCAGCAACGGTGGCGCCCAGGTCTGGATGGCCAGCGGCGGCAACGGCGGTGGCTGGCTCCAGGTCACCGACATCACGGACGACGACTTCCTGCTGAACGCGCCCACTGCCTGGTTGGGCAACTGGTCGGCCTTTGCCGGCGGCACGCTGTCCTTCGACGCCAGGAACATCAACGGCGATGCGCCGGACTGGGCGCCTTTCGGTGAAGTGACCATCATCGGGGCCGGCGGCGGCGTGGTGTTCGACATGGTGGCCGCGAACAACCCGCCGGCCGATGGTCAGTGGCATCACTACAGTTTCGTGCTGCCGTCCTGGCAGGTGCTGGCCAACGTGACCAGCCYGACGATCAAGGGCGAATTCCATGCTGGCGTCACCGAAGTGGTCGGCATCGACAACATCCAGGTCACGGCCGTGCCCGAGCCCACCCACGCGGCACTGCTGCTGGGCGGCCTGGGGCTGCTGGCGGCGCTACGGCGCAGGCGCTGAACCCGTTCAGCCGGCCCGGGTTGCCCGCGATGCACGGCCTTCGGGGCTCGGCAACAATGCGCGCTTCTCCGGAGGTTTCATGGCCCGCCCGCTGCTTGCGCCGTCATACGCGACCCGTTTTGTCCCGATCCCTGCCGGCTTGAACCGGCGGGCGTGCTGATGGCCGCGGTCGGCGCCTCCCCCGCCCCCTCGGGCCTGCTCGGCCTTGGCGAACTGCAGCTCAAGCTGCCCGCCACCAAGACCCAGTGGCTGGCCCTCGCGGCCGGCGTCGGCTTCGGCCTCGTGGGCGCCGAGCTGGCCTGGCACCACCCGCTGTCGGGGCCGCTCGCACTGGCTGCCTGGGGCGCCGCTGTGCTGCTGGCGGCGCTGTTCTGGGTCAAGACGCCCGTTCTTGTGCTCGCGCCGCTGCCCCTGATCGRCCTGGCGCCCTGGACCGGCTGGATCARCTTCGAGGAGATGGACCTGCTCGTCACCGCCTGCGGCTGCGGCGGTTATCTGGCCTATGCGCTGCAGCTGAACGCGCGCGACCGCGCGCCGGCCTGGCGCCACGGCCTCGTCTATTCGCCGGTCGTCGTCGTGCTGATGATGGCCCTGGCGCTGTCCGCGGCCTGGAGCATCAGGCGCGGTTTCGCCGACGCCGGTGGCTTCACCTTCGGCTGGTTCCATGGCTATCACGAGGCGATGAACTCGGTGCGCAACGCCAAGGCCATCTTCCTGGCGCTGGCCCTGCTGCCGCTGTGGACGGCCGCAGCCACCGCGCGTCCAAGAGGTTTCTCGCGCGGCCTGCTGCTCGGCCTGGTGCTGGCCCTGGCCGGCGCCAGTGCCGCCGCGCTGTGGGAGCGCCTGGCCTACCCCGGCGTGCTGGACTTCTCGACCGACTACCGCACCACGGCCCTTTTCTGGGAGATGCATGTCGGCGGCGCGGCCCTGGACGGCTTCCTGGTGCTGACCCTGCCCTTCGCCCTGCTGGCCCTGCTGCGCACGCGCTCGCCCTGGCGCTTTGCCATCGGTCTTGTCATCGCGCTGCTGGCGGCCTATGCCTGCCTCACCACTTTCTCGCGCGGCGTCTACCTGGCGTTGCCGCTGGCTCTCATCCCCATGGTCATGCTGGCCGACGCCCAGCGCCGCCGCGCCGCAGCCTCGGGCCCGGAAAGCAGCCAGATCGACAGCACGCTGGGCGCTGTCGACGAGCCGCTGCCGCGCCTGGCCAAGGTCGGGGCGCTTGCCATGGCCGGCGCCTTCGCGCTGGCGGCCGCTCTGATATTCGGCAGCGGTGGCTACCGCGGCCTGCTGGCCCTGTTCTTTGTCATGGTCATCCTGCTGGCCATGCCGGCCAGCCTGTGGCTGCCCACCTTGAGCCAGCGGCTGACGGCGCTGATCATGGGCGGCCTGCTGGCCCTGTTGCTCGGTGGCGCGAGCTGGGCCTTGTCCATGGCCGTGCCGAAGGCGGCCTATGTGCTCAACGTCGTCGCGCTGCTGTGCTGCGCCGCGCTGCGCTGGCGCGACCAGCCGGGGCAGGCACGGCCCCTGTATGTGCTACTGGTCGCGACGGCCTGGTTCTGGCTGCTGGCCACCATGGTCATCGTGGCCGACTACTGGAGCGGCACCACGGGCCGCTGGACGGCGCTTGCAGCAGGCCTGGCTCTGGCCGGCGTGTGGGCGGCCATGCTGGTGGAGCCGCGCCTGTGGCCCTTGCAGGGCAAGGACAGCCACGGCGCCGCGGGCTGGCGCAAGCGCGCCCTGCTGGTTGCCGGCCTGCTGATGGTGATGGCCATCGTCGCGGCCCTGGGCGGCGGCGCCTATCTGCGTGACCGGGTGGCCACCTGGAAGGAGGACGGCCAGACCCGCCTGACGCATTGGCGCGAGGGCCTGCACCTGCTGCACGGCGGCCGCCAGTGGCTGCTGGGCAAGGGCGCGGGGCGCTTTGTGCCGAGCAATTTCTAYGAGGGCCCGGTCAGCAGCCAGGTGGGCGACTACCGGCTGCGCCACGACCCGACCGAGTCCTATCTGGCGCTGGCCGCCGGCAAGCATGCGCTGGGCCGCGGCGAACAGTTCCGCGTCAGCCAGCGCATCACCGCACCGGCGGCCGGGCCTGTTGCCATCACCCTGGTGCACCGCACGGCGGCCGACGCGAATCTGGTGCTGCAGATCTGCGAGAAGAACCTCATCTACCCGGACAACTGCCACAGCGTCGAGCCGATGCTCAAGCCGCTGCGGGCCGAGGCGCCGGCGGAAGGCGGCGCCGAAGCCACGGCGCCTGCCGCGGCAACAGCCGGCATGGGTGCCTGGCAGACCAGCGAATTCAAGCTCGGGCCGGTGCCAGCGCTGGGCGGCGACTGGTGGGCCCCGCGCTTCGTGACCTTCTCCATGGCGCTGGACACGCGCGCGGCGCGCGTCGACATCGCTCGCATCGCGATGCAGGACGCCCAGGGGCGCCAGCTGCTGGTCAATGGCGATTTCAACCGCGAGATGGCACGTTGGTTCTTCTCCAGCGACCGCCACCACCTGCCCTGGCATATCAAGAACGCGGCCCTGCACGTGCTGTTCGAGCAGGGCCTGGTGGGCCTGGCCCTGCTGGGTGGGGCCTACCTGCTGGTGCTGGTGCGCCTGAGCTTCGGCCGCGGTCGCGACCATCCGCTGGCGCCGGCTATSGTCGCCGCGCTGATCGGCTTAGGTACCGTGGGCGCTTTCGACAGCCTGCTGGACGTGCCCCGCGTCGGCTTCGTTTTCTTCACGCTGCTGCTACTGGGGCTGGGGCTGCGGGCCTTGCCAGGGGAAGGGGTAGCGCGAGTGGCATGATGTGCGCCCCTCGTCCAAGGTGTACCTTGGCCGGTCCCCCTACGGGACGGCGATGCTTGCGGCGTTGAACCGCAAGCACATCGCCAGCGCGGGCCGGCTTGGGAGCGGCCCGTCGCTCGGCCCGCAAGCAGAGCCGCCACCAAAGACATGTCATCCCCGCCCGCCGCTGGCCTCAATCCGGCCCAGCTCGAAGCCGTCTACCACCTGAGCGGTCCCTGCCTCGTTATCGCTGGCGCGGGCTCGGGCAAGACGCGCGTCATCACGACCAAGATCGCGCAGCTGCTGGTGTCGGGCTACCGGCCCAGCCAGATCGCCGCCATCACCTTCACGAACAAGGCCGCGCAGGAAATGCGCGAGCGGGCCAAGGCACTCGTCGGCAACAAGGCGGCCAAGGACCTGGCGATCTCGACCTTCCACTCACTGGGCGTGCGCCTGCTGCGCGAGGAGGGCTCGCGGGTCGGGCTGAAAGAGCAGTTCTCCATCCTCGACAGCGACGATGTGCTCAACGTGCTGAAGGACGCCGGCGGCACGACGGATGTGAACCAGGCGCGGCGCTGGCAGTGGACCATCTCGCTGTGGAAGAACCAGGGGCTGGACGCGGCCCAGGCAGCGCAGGTGGCCAAGGACGAGGATGAACGCTCGGCCGCCGCCGTCATGGTGCGCTACCAGGAGCGCTTGGCCGCCTACCAGGCGGTGGACTTCGACGACCTCATCACGCTGCCGCTGAAGCTGCTGACGACGCACGCCGAAGCGCGCGCGAAATGGCAGGACAAGCTGCGCTATGTGCTGGTGGACGAATACCAGGACACCAACGCCGTGCAGTACGAGCTGCTGAAGGCGCTGGTGGGCGAGCGCGGCATGTTCACGGCCGTGGGTGACGACGACCAGTCCATCTACGGCTGGCGCGGCGCCACCATCGAGAACCTGAAGCGCCTGCCGACCGACTACCCCAAGCTGAAGGTCATCCCGCTGGAGCAGAACTACCGCTCCACCGGCAGCATCCTGCGCGCGGCCAACAACGTCATCGCCGGCAACCCCAAGATCTTCGAGAAGAAGCTGTGGAGCGAGTTCGGCGACGGCGAGCCCATCGCGCTGCTGGAGGCTGACGGCGAGGAGCACGAGGCCGAGCGCGCCGTGGCGCGCATCCAGCAGCTGCGTGCCGATGGCAAGGGACCTCAATACCGCGACTTTGCGATCCTGTACCGCGCCAACCACCAGGCGCGCATCTTCGAGCAGGCCCTGCGCCGCGCCCAGATCCCCTACAAGGTCTCGGGCGGCCAGAGCTTCTTCGACAAGGCCGAGATCAAGGACCTGTGTGCCTGGCTGCGCCTGCTGGTGAACCAGGACGACGACCCGGCCTTCCTGCGCGCCGTGACGACGCCCAAGCGCGGCATCGGCCACCAGACCTTGGGCGCCCTGGGCACCTTCTCGGCGCAGTGGAAGTGCAGCATGTTCGAGGCGCTGTTCGCCGAGAGCCTGGCCACTTCGCTGACCAAGCGCGCCCTGGACGGCCTGCACGAGTTCGGCCGCACCGTGAACGAGCTGCAATACAAGGCCAAGCACACCGAGGGCCACACCGCGGCTCACGCCATGCTGACCGAGTGGCTCAAGGACATTGCCTACGAGGCCCACCTGCTCGACAACGAGGAGAACGAGAAGGTCGCGCAGGCGCGCTGGGGCAATGTGCTGGACTTCGTCGACTGGATCGCTAAGCGCTGCGGCGGCCAGCACAGCGAGGAAGGCGGCGTCAGCTTCACCGAGCCCAAGCAGAGCGTGCTGGACGTGGCTCAGACCATCTCCGTCATCCTGTCGCTGGCCGAGCGCGGCGAAGACCAGGATCAGGTGACGCTGACCACGCTGCACGCATCCAAGGGCCTGGAATGGCCCCACGTGGTGCTGGCGGGTGTCAACGAGGGCCTGCTGCCTTTCAAGCGCGAGGAGGCCGAGCTGACGGCCGAGGCGCTGCAGGAGGAGAGGCGGCTGATGTACGTGGGCATCACGCGGGCGCGCACGACGCTGGCCGTGTCGACGTTGCGCCGGCGCAAGAAAGGCCGTGACACCGTCGTGGGCATTCCCAGCCGCTTCCTGGCCGAGATGAAGCTGCACGAGGGCATCACCCGTGAAGATCCCCGGGAAAAGCTCAAGCGCATGCGCGAAGAACTGGCCGCCAAGGCAGCCGCGCGGGCGGCACCCCAATAGCCGCCGCCGTAGTGCCTTTCTGCGGGGCGAGCGCTGGGCCGCTCCCGAGCCGGCCCGCCCTGGCGATGTGCTTGCGGCTCGATGCCGCAAGCATCGCCGTCTCCACGGGGGACCGGCCAAGGTACCCC
>NZ_JBFULE010000215.1:0-7405 GCF_056400485.1 Roseateles sp. P5_B10 | reverse complement strand
CAGCACCCAGGGCTTGCTGTCCGTCAGGCGGCCATTGGCGCTGGACTCCGATGTCCAGGCCTCGCAGACGGTCGAGCTTTCGCCCCCCGGCCCCTGCCAGCTGAAGTTCAGCGGCGTGCGCAGATTGGCGGGCAAAGGCTCGAACAAGGCCAGCCGCTCGGCGCCGCGCTCGTAGCGCACGCGCTGGCCGCTCAGCGAGAACTCGCCCTTGCGTCCCCAGGCCGGCTTGCCGAAGCTCTCCTCCGCGACGCCCGCCACCGACGGCGCCTGAGCCATGTGCGCGTCACGCCCGTCACGCCCGCGTGCCTCACGCCCGTCGCGCACCGCGGCACAGCCCGCGAGCAGCAAGGCCAGCAGAGTCGGAACGGAAACGCTCAAAAGGCGATGGCGCATGGGCTGGGACTTCGGTCGTGGCAAGGCCTCGACTCTAGAGCCGGGTGAGCCCGACAGCTGTTACCCGGCGTTGCTTCCGTTAATCACCCTGCCGACTGTCGGCCGGCATTGCAGCTGACCGCCCCGCCCCTGCCGCCGGTCGCAGCCCGTGCCGCCGCCACGCATCTCCTCGGCCACACTCCGGCGGATGCGTTACATCACCCCACCGCGCCTGGCGCTCGCCGCCCTCGCCGGCCTCGCCGAAATCCTGCATCTTGGCTGGGAGGCCCTTCATGGCGGCATCGTCAGCCACCATCTGCTGCAGCGTCCCGATCTGCCGGGCCTGTCCAACGCCTGGGGCTTGCTGCTGTTGCCGGCCCTGGCCGCCTGGGCGGCTGGTCGATTGCCGCGCCGCCCGGCAACGATGCAGGACTGGGCGCCAATCGCGCTGGGTTTCGCGCTGCCCCTGCTAACCGGCGCAGCACTGTCGCTGGCCTTCAGCCTCCAGCTCCAGGCGCTGACCGAGGCGATCTTCTTCGGCATGCTGCTGCTTGCGGTACTGCTGCCGGCCCATCGCCCGGAAAGCCTCTTCGGCTTCGCGCTCGGCATGAGCTGGACGTTTGGCGCCGTGCTGCCAACGCTGGTCGGCGGCATCATCGCCGGCCTGTCTTGGCTGGTGCGCGGCACGGCCCGCTGGGCCTGGCATGCCGTGAGGCCGGCATGATCAGCGTGAGCTCGCGCGAACTGCGCATCTCCGGGCTTTGCTACCTCGCCATCATTGCGCTCGGGCTGTGGAGCGAAGCCTTCGTGCGCGGCAGCCTCGTCGTTGCCGGCGATGCCGCCGCGACGGCCGAGCGCATCGCCGCCCACCCGCAGTTGTGGCGCCTGGGCCTGGGCGCAGACCTGTTGATGCAGGTGCTGGACCTACCGATCATCGTCATGATGTGGCGGCTGCTGCGGCCCGTGAACGAGCCGCTGGCACTGACTGCGGCTGGCCTGAACCTCGTGCAGACGGCCATGCTCGTCGCCAACCGCGTGCAGTTGCTCGCGGCGCTGGACCTGCTGACCGGCCCCGCCATGGGCACCGCCTTCCCGCCAGCCCAGCGCGAGGCGCTGGCGATGCTGGCGGTTCAGTTGCACGGCCAGGGCTTTGCCATCGGCTTGGTGTTCTTCGGCTTCTCCTGCGTCATCTGCGGTGCGCTGATCGCTCACAGCGGCGTGCTGCCACGCGTGCTGGGCTGGCTGCTCGCACTCGCGGGCCTGGCCTATCTGCTCAACAGCTTCGCGCTGCTGCTGGCGCCGGCGTTCGCCAGGCTGCTGTTCCCGGCCGTCATGCTGCCGGTCCTGGTGGGCGAGCTGGCGTTTGCGCTGTGGCTGACCGCGGGCAAACACCGACTTGTGAAGGTCACGGCCAACCCCACGTCCAGCGCATCCACACTGCCCTCACCCCCATGAGCGATCCCGCGATCCCCACCCTTTACGACTGGCTGGGCAGCCTGCCCGCGCTGCAACGGCTGACCGAGCGCTTCTACCAGCGCGTGAAGGACGATGCATTGCTCGCGCCCGTCTTTGCCCACATGAACGGCGAGCATCCGGCTCATGTGGCCGCCTTCCTCGCCGAGGTGCTGGGCGGGCCGGCCACCTATTCCGCCGAGCATGGCGGCCATCCGCACATGGTGCGCCAGCATCTCGACCGCCATCTGAGCCAGGAACAGCGCCGCGCCTGGGTCGCACTGCTGCTGGACACGGCCGATCAGCTTGGCATGCCCGATGACCCCGAGTTCCGCTCCGCGCTGGTGGGCTACCTTGAATGGGGCTCGCGTCTGGCCGTTCTCAATTCGCAACCTGGCGTGACGGTGGACGCCGACGCGACCATGCCCAAATGGGGTTGGGGCGAGGTCAAGGGGCCGTATCAGGGCTGATGCGCAAGCACCCCATCGCGTGCTGAAATCGTGCCACTTCAGGAGCTCGCATGAAACGCGTGATCGGCATCGGCGGCATCTTCTTCAAATCGCCCGACCCCAAGGCCCTGGCCGAGTGGTACGGCAAGCACCTCGGCCTGCCCGTCGAGGCCTGGGGCGGCGTCACCTTTCCCTGGGCCACGGCCGACAACCCGGGTGGCGCGGGTGGCACCAACTGGTGCCCCTTCAAGGCCGACACCGGCTACTTTGCGCCGAGCGCAGCGGCTTTCATGATCAATTTCCGCGTCGCCGACCTGCACGGCCTGCTCGCGGCCCTGCGCGTGGAAGGCTGCAACGTCGTCGGCGACCCGCAGGACTCGGAGTACGGCAAGTTCGGCTGGGTCATGGACCCCGACGGCAACAAGGTCGAGCTCTGGGAGCCGCCAGCCGGGCAATGAGCCCGCTGGTCGCTACTGGTTGATCGGCGGCGCCGACGGCGCGGGCTCGGACGCGGCCTCATCGACGCGCGGCGGGGCCGGTGGCAGGCCGATGCGCGCGATTGCCATGTCGCCGGCGAATTCCGAGTAGAACCAGTTGCCGTCCTGCTGCACCAGGCCCTCGTCCGGCGGTGCCAGCTGGGTGCTGGGTTGGCCCTTCAAGGCCACGGCCATGGTCGCGACCCAGACGGGCAGGGCCAGGCCGCCGCCGGTTTCGCGCTCACCCAGGGACTTGGGCTGGGGATAGCCGATCCAGACGGCACCGGCCCGCGTAGCCTGGAAACCGCAGAACCAGGCGTCGACAGCGTCATTGGTCGTGCCGGTCTTGCCATAGAGGTCCCAGCGGCCGAGCAGGCTGCTGGCCCGCGCGCCGGTGCCTTCGCGCGCGACGGCGGCGAGCAGTTGCGAGGTCATGAAGGCATTGCGCGGGCTGACAGCCGTCCTCATCTTTGGCGGCTCGGCCTTCCACAGCACGGCGCCTTGCGCGTCCTGCACGCGGTCGATGAGCCAGGCCGTCGGCAGCTGGCCGGCGTTGGCGAAGGCGGCGTAACCCTGGGCCATCTGCAGCGGCGTCACGGAGCCGGTGCCCAGGGCGATGGTCAGGTTCAGCGGCTGCTTGTCCTCGTCCAGGCCGAAGCGCGCAGCCCAGGCGCGGGCGCGCTGCGGACCCAGGGCCTGCACCAGGTGGATGGTGACCATGTTCTTGGAGCGGGCCAGGCCCTGGCGCAGCGTCAGCGCCTCCTCGTACTGGCCGTCGTAATTGCGCGGTGACCAGTCGCCGACCTCGACGGGCTGGTCGCTGACCAGGGTACCGGCCCAGGCCCCCTGGTCGATGATGGCCGAGTAGATGAAAGGCTTGAAGGCCGAGCCCGGCTGGCGCCAGGCCTGGGTGGCGGAGTTGAACTGGTTGCGGGCGAAGTCGAAGCCGCCCACCAGGGCGCGGATGGCGCCGGTGGCCGGGTCCAGCGTGACGACGGCGCCTTCGGCCTGCGGTGTCTGGCTGAGCTGCCACTGCTTGCCGGACTCCATCACCCGCAGCACGGCACCGCGCTTGAGGCTCTGCAGCGGGCGTAGCGCCTGGCCCTTCAAGCTGATCTTCTCGCCGTCGGCCATCACCAGCTCGGCCGCGCTCTTGTCGACCTTGAGCAGCACGGCGGTGCGCAGCTCGCCGAGGTCGGGGTGGGCGTCGAAGGCGGTCTCCAGGGCCTCGTCGAAGTCTTCGCCTTCAGGCAGCTCGACGGTCGCCTCGGGGCCGCGGAACGGCTGGCGGCGCTCCAGCTCGAACAGCGCATGGCGCAGCGCCTCTTGTGCAGCCGCCTGCTCGGCATAGCGCAGTGTCGTGTAGACGGTGAGGCCACGCGTGTAGGCCTCCTCGCCAAAGCGCGTCACCATCTCGGCACGCACCTGCTCGGCGGCGTGGTCGGCGACGCCGGAGAGGCGCTTGGGCCGGCGCACGTCCAGCGGCTTCTCGCGAGCGGCGTCGGCCTGGGCCTGCGTGATCTGGCCCACGGCGACGAGCCGTCCCAGCACGACAGCCTSGCGACGCTTGGTGCGCTCAGGGTAGAGAACCGGGTTGAGGCGGTTGGGGTCCTTGGGCAGGCCGACGAGGACGGCAATCTCGCCGGTGTTGAGCTTGTCCAGCGGCTTGCCGAAATAGCGCTCGGCCGCGGCGCCAAAGCCATAGGCCTTGTTGCCCAGCGAGATCTGGTTCATGTAGATCTCGAGGATCTGATCCTTGCTCAGGTTTCTCTCGATCTTGATGGCCAGCAGTCCCTCCTGGGCCTTGCGCGCAAAGGTCTGCCGGTTGCTCAGGAAGATGTTGCGGGCCAGCTGCTGCGTGATGGTGGACGCGCCCTGCAGCCGCGTCGGGTGCAGGATGTTGTGCAGCATGGCGCGGCCGATGCCGCTGTAGTCGATGCCGGAGTGCACGTAGAAGTCGCTGTCTTCGACGGCCAGCAGCGCGTCCTGCAGGGCTTTTGGGATGTCCTTCAGCGGCACGAAGCGCCGCCGCTCGGCGCCGAACTCGCCCAGCAGCTGGCCGTCCTCGCTGAGCACGCGCAGCGGCTGGTGGGGCTGGTAGTCGGTCAGCGCATCAAGGGCCGGCAGCTGCGCCCAGATCAGCGCCGCCACGATGGCACCCAGCAGCAGGATCGCCAACGGCACGCCCACGAGGGCGGCGAGCCAGGGGCGTTGGAGAAGGAACTTCAGCATGGCGCGCATCCTAGGGGGTGGCCACCTGGCTCTGGCGCGGGCTGCAAGCTGTTACTTGGCCGCCGCGATGGCACGCTGCAGGTGCTCGCGCTGCTCGCAACCGGCCGGGCAGAGCTTCTCCAGCACGGCCAGGCGCTCATGCGCCTTGGGCAGCTCGCCCTTCATCACATAGAGCTCGCCCAGGTATTCGTTGGCGCCGCGGTGGTTGGGGTCGATGCGCAGTGCCTGCAGGTACTGGGCCTCGGCCTCGGTGAACTGCGGCGTGGCCTGCTTGCGCAGCGTATAGCCCATCAGGTTGTGCCAGTCGGCATTGCCGGCCTGGGGCTCGGTGCGCAACGCGGCCAGGGCGCCTGCCCAGTCCTTGGCCGCGATGAGGCGGCGTGGCGTGGCCAGTGGATCGGCCGCGGCAGGCTTGATCTCCGGCGGTGGGCTCATGTCGGCGGCCCAGGCGGAGCTGGCCAGCAGCAAGGCGGTCAGGACGAAGCGGCGCATGGGCGTCTCCCGAAGTGATGCCGATTGGCAGGGCCGCCAGCTTAGCGCCCTCCGCTGCCACGACGGGGGCTGTCAGAAGTCATGGCGGCCTTGCGCCGTTCAAGCAGCTTGGAGGGCGAACAACTCGGCCGCGTTGCGCCAGGCGATGCGCTGAGCCACCTCAGACGGCAACTGCCCGAGCCAGCCGCGGTACTCGGCGAACAGGCCCTCGTAGTGCTGCAGACGCTGGGGGACCCAGGTGTCGGAGCCGATCAGGAAGCGCCCCGGGTGCTGTGTCATCAGTGCGCGCCAGTCTTCGCCAAGCTTGCCGTCAAACGTGATGCCCGGCCGGTAGGACAGCTCGCCGCGCAGACCCGCGTGCTTGGCTAGCAGCTCCTTCACGCGCGGCAAGGGCTCGCCGGAAATGCCGGTGTGGGCCCAGATCAGCGACGTGCCGGGCGCGTGGCCAAGCAGCTTGTCGACCGCCACATCGTCCACGTGAGCCAGCACGGTCAGGCCGCGCTCGCGCGCCAGCTTCATCAGTGCGATGGCGGTCGGCCCATCGGCATTGGCGCTGTCGTAGAGATGGAACTCACCCAGGCCGCGGAAGGGCCCGGCCGGGCTGCCGAGCTTCAGCAGTTCCAGCACCATCAGCCGAATGCTGTCGTCGGCGAACCAGCCGGTGTAGTCGGCCCGGTCGCGGTACAGGCGGATGAAGGGCACCCATTGCGGCCCCGGCTCAGAGACGAGACGCAGCGTGCCGTCGTTTGGCCTGCTGTTGACCAGCGCACCCCGCACGCCGGCACGGGCCATGCGCGCCAGCACGTCGGCCGGTGGATGCGGCGCCTGGGCGTCGTCGTTGTAGTGCAGATGAGCATCGAACAGCGGGCCGGCATAGGCCTGCGCCCATGCGGGAACCGGCAGGCCGGCCAGCAGCAATGCCCGGCGTCTGAGCATCAGACGGCTCGCTCGGCGGCAGCGATGAGGCGGCTGATGCGCGAGACGGACAGGCCGAGCTGGCCCGCCAGATCCGTCATCGCGACGCCGCCCTCGGCATGGGCCAGCCACAGCGCCTGCTCGCGGATGCCACCGGCGCGCTTCAGCCACTCGCCAAAGCCCGTGCGGGCCACGCGACGGGGCGCAACGGCGGCGGCCCGCATGCGCGCGGCGAAGTCAGCGTCGCCGAGGAAGATCTGTTCACGCAGACGCCCGGGCCACAGCTGCAAGCCGGGCTCGGAGGCGACCAGGCGGGCATAGCGTTCGCCGGCCAGGCGATGCTGGGCCGGCGTCGTCGCCGGGCGCCCCAGCAAATGGCTGTGCAGGCCATCGACGTCCAGCCATTCGGGCGCGGCTTCCATGGCAGCCAGGGCGCGGAAGCTCGAGCCGGCCCAATCCGCCGCGCCACGCGCCAGGCGCAGGCGCACCGGGTTGAGGTCGACATAGCGGCAGGCATCCAGCAGATGGCGCTCGCGGTCGACCAGCACGGCATGGAAACGCCCCTGGAACAGCGAGCCGCTGAAGCCGTGGCGGCGCTGGTGATGCTGGGTGTAGACGCCGTTCACATGCCGCATCAGCTGCGACAGATTGGCGCGGCGCGTGAACAACAGCAGGTGGTAGTGGTCGGGCAGCAGGGCGTAGGCCAGGGCCTGGGCGTCGAAACGGTGCAGGGCCTGGGCCAGCAAGGCACGCATTTCGGCACGATCGGCTTCGTCGACAAAAGCCTGCTGCCCGCTCTCGAACGGGCAGTGGGCGCCGATCAGATAGACGGCGCCAGCGATCTCGAGTCGAGCAGGCCTTGCCATGCGCCACCTTAAGTCTCGCCGCCCGGAATGGCAAGATGGCGGCCTGCCGGTCTCCTCATTCGTCCGGCACGCCCCATGAAGACCCATCAAATCGAAATCCAGAAGTTCAAGGCCGCGTCCGCCAACCAGCACGGCCAGATCATGTTCAAGG
>NZ_JBFULE010000214.1:0-7423 GCF_056400485.1 Roseateles sp. P5_B10 | reverse complement strand
GGCCAAGGAAGGCCTGCTCGTCTATGCGGGCCCGCTGGATGGCCAGAACGGCCTGCGCGGCCTCTTCATCTTCGCCACCAAGGACCCCGAGGTCGCCCGCAAGGCCGTCGACACCGATCCCGTCATCATCAACGGCGAGATGGTGGCCGATGTGCACCGCCACTTCGGTTCGGCGGCGCTGATGGCGGTCAACGAGTGGCATACGAAGCTGATCAAGCCCAAGCCTTGACCACACCCCTTGAGCAGGTGGGAACGCGGTCATGTCGCTCCGTTACGCTTGCGTTCTGAGGGAGAAGAACAGAATGCGACGAGTTGCAGCAGTGCTGGCATGGGCGCTAGCCGTGGGTATGAGCGGTTGCGGTGGTGGCGGCGGTGCTCCCACGGAGCCCGCTCCCACCCCGCAGTTGCGGCTCAGCGCGGCCACGGACGATGCCAGCCGCGCGCCCGGCGGGGTTGTTCACCTGCACCGCGTTGAACTGCGCAACACCGGCAATGCCAGCGCACGCGCGGTGGTCGTGTCCGTCAGTCCCGATGCCCAGGCCCTGCAGCTGCCGCTGAGCTGCGAGACCGCCGGCTGCACGCCACGCAACGATGGTGGCGTCGACATCGCCGAGATTCCCGCCGGCGCCACCGTGGTGCTTCGCCAGCAGCTGCGCGTCAAGCCCGCCTACCGTGGCGCGGTGCGCAATGTCTGGCAGGCTGGCGCCACGGGCGCCAGCACGATCTGGCGGCAGGAACTCACCGCCTATGTGGTCGATCTGGCTGTCACTGTCGACGTGCCGGCCGGTGCCGCGACAAGCCCGCCCTCGACGAGCACCTACGAGGTGACCTTGTCCAACCTGGGGCCGGACGATGCCGCCGACGTGAGCTGGAATCTCCTCACGCTGCCCGGGCAGACGTGGCGCATTGCGGGCTGCACGGCGAACACAGGCTCCAACTGCCCAACCGCGTTGGGCGAAGCGATGACGCTTGCGCGCCTGCCCGCCGGCGGCATGCTGAAGCTGCAGGTGCAGGTAGACGAGCCGGACACCTATAGAGAAGGCCTGGGCAGCCGGGCCGACGCGGCGGGCGATGCCAATCCGGCCAACAACGAAGCGGTGAACGGCCAGTCCGCGGCTTACCAGCYCTTCATGAGCGATCTGGAGGGCCRTCACTACCGACTGACCCTCGGCGTGTTAGACACGCTACGTGCCATGGCCGCGGGAGTCGACTACCGCGCGCCGTTCCACATCAACGTCACGGGAACAGGATTTCTTGGTGCCTACGTCAGCACGAACGCGCCGTGGAGCCGCGGCATCGTGAACATGGTGGGAGGACCGTTCGTTGTGCTCGGGTTGGACATCGGCGGCGTGCGCAAGCCCTACCTGGCGCCGCGCCGCCTGGTCACCCAGCTCAGCGAGCTGGAGGGTTTCAGCTTCAACGTGCTGGGCTCGCGCTCGGATGCCAGCGGCAAGCCGCAGGACGCCTATGTCGGCTCGGCCCTGTTCAAGGACGGTGGGCTGCAGCTGTGCCTGCCCGACGCGCCCACGCCCTTCGAGCAATGTCCGGCCGCGAGGCTGACCCGCTTCGAAGCCGCGCTCGTCGGCAGCGAGATCGAACTCGTGTCACGGGACAGGGTGGTGCGGCTGCGCGCGGCCGCCAGCCCCGACGGCCCCGTGCTGGTCTCGTCGTCCCGCGATGCCGCGACAGGTGCCAGCGAGTTCTGGATGGCCCTGCCTGCCAAGGCGCTCCATGCCTTCACCAGCTACGACGACGAGTTGCACGAGACCACGTTCGAAAGCGCCAGTGGCCAGTCCACGGCCAGCAACGGCTTCGTCAGATCCAGCAGCGACAACTTGCCCTACATCGACCTGCCGCTCGGGATGCCGCCCACGAGCGCCCTGCAGTACTTACAACAAACGGGCACGTTGGGCCTGTGCGGCCTGTCGGCTCAGTTGTCAGGCAGCGCGCAACCGGGCGTGTTCCAGGGTGTGCTGCGTGGGGACTGGCTGCCGGGAGCGTTCAGCAATGGCCAGTTCGTGAAGGAGCGCCTGTGCTTTGCAGGCACCGTTCATCACGTGCAGACGATGAACATGGCCGTCTTCCTCGGCGCTCGTGGTGGCGACCTGATGGGCCGCTGGATGTTCGTCAGCAACTGATCGCGGCAGGCTACGAAAGAGCCGCTACGCCTGCGGCCCGGAACAAAAGGGAGTTCTCGACATGATCCTGGGCATAGACCTCGGCACCACGCACAGCGCGGCCGCCGTTTTTCGCGACGGCGCGCCGGTGCTGATCCCCAATGCCCACGGGGACTACCTGACGCCATCGGCCGTCAGCCTGGACGAGCAGGGCCACACTCTCGTCGGCCTGGCTGCCCGCGAGCGCGCCGGCCTGCACGCCCAGTCCACCGCGCTGGCCTTCAAGCGCTGGATGGGCAGCGACAAGCCAATCGCCTTGCGCACCGGCCGGCACGAGAAGTCGCTGCGCGCCGAAGAGCTGTCGGCGTTGGTGCTGCAGTCGCTGAAGGCCGACGCCGAGGCCTTCCTGGGCGAGCCCATCACCGAGGCCGTCATCACGGTGCCGGCCTACTTCAACGAAGCCCAGCGCCGCGCCACCCGCACGGCAGGCGAGATCGCCGGGCTGAGGGTCGAGCGCCTGCTCAACGAGCCCACCGCGGCCGGCCTGGCCTATGGCCTGCAACAGCGGCCCGAGCACAGCAGCTTCCTGATCTTCGACCTCGGCGGCGGCACCTTCGACGTGTCGGTGCTGGAGTATTTCGACGGCGTTGTCGAGGTGCGCGCAAGCGCCGGCGACACGCGCCTGGGCGGCGAGGATTTCAGCCGCGTCATCGCACAGCTGTTTGCCAAGCAGTGCGAGGGATTCGGCACCGAGGAGCGCCAGGCCTGGTTCGAGAGCGAGACCTGGTGGCGCCTGGCCGAGCAGGCCAAGCGCGATCTCGGCGAGCGCGACAGTGCCGAGGTCAACACCGTCTGGCGCGAGTGCCCGCTGGGCACGACGCTGAGCCGCGCCGACTTCGAGGCCGCGTCTCAAGAGCTGCTGCAACGCCTGCGCCGCCCCATCGAACGCGCCCTGGCCGATGCCCAGCTCGACCCGAGCGGTCTGGCCGAGGTCATCCTCGTCGGTGGCGCGGCGCGCATGCCCATGGTGCGCCAGCTGGTCACGCGGCTGTTCCAGCGCCTGCCGCTGCGCAACCTCGATCCCGATCTCGCCATCGCCATGGGTGCGGCCGTGCAGGCCGGCCTGAAGGCGCGCGATGCGGCCCTGGACGACGTCGTGCTGACCGATGTGATGCCTTATTCCCTGGGCATCGTCGCGGCGAGCGCGATCGGCGGCCGCATGGTCAAAGACCGTTTCTCACCCATCATCGAACGCAACACACCGGTGCCGGTGTCACGCGTGGAGAGGTATCACACGGTGAGTGACGGCCAGCGTCGAATACTCGTGGACGTGCGCCAGGGCGAGTCACCTGTGGGCTCCGAGAACCTGCACTTGGGCAAGCTGGAGATCGCCGTCGAGCCGGCGCCCGCTGGCCATGCCGGCATCGAGGTGCGATTCACCTACGACGCCAACGGCCTGCTCGAAGTCGAGGCTCGCGAGACACCCGGCGGCCAGCAGCACGAACTCATCATTGAAAGCCAGGGCGGGCGCCTCTCGCCCGCTGAGATCGTCGCGACGCGCGAACGGCTGCAAACCCTGAAGCGCCACCCGCGCGACGAGCAGGACAACCGCTACCTGATCGAACGCGCCAAGCGCCTGTTCGAGGACCGGTTGGGCAACGACCGCCTGATGTTGCAGGACTGGCTGATCCAGTTCGAAGCCGCACTGCAGGCCCAGGACTCACGCCAGATCCGCCAGGCGCGCAAGCAGTTCAAGGAGGCACTGGACAGCATTGACACCTCCTTCCGCTTCTGACGGCCATGCGGGATCAGGACTGGGCGCTGCTGGGTATCGCGCCGACAACCGAGTTGAGCGCGATCAAGAAGGCGTATGCGCTGAAGCTGAAGAGCACGCGGCCAGACGATGACACCGAGGCCTACCAGGCGCTCCGCGGGGCTTATGAGCGCGCGCAACAGTCTCTGAAGCTGCAGGGAAGCCAGCAGCCCGAAACTGACGAACTCGCTGAACCAGCAGGCCACGAACCTCTTTCAGCGGATGTCGCGGCCCGCGTCGCCGTGGACGACGAGCTGCCGCCGCCGCCCGATTCCGTCGAGTACACGGTCCAGCGCCTGCACACGCTGTGGCAGCAGCACGGCTCGCCCTGGCTGGTCGCCGAATGGCCGGCGCTGCGCATCACGCTGGAGGCCCAGCCGCTGGCGTCGCAGTCCGAGTGGTCGGCGCATTTCGCGCGCTGGGTCGTGCACCAGGCGAACTTGCCAAACGCCTTCGTCGAAGCTCTGAACGCCTACTTTGGCTGGCAGCAAGACTTCCGCGCCGGGCGCGATATGGGCAAGAGGCTCGCCGAGGCGCTGAGACAGTCGCTGAGTGATCGCCAGTCACGACAGCGGGCGCTAGACATCCAGCAGGCCGTACGCGATCGTCACCCGCCCCCTGAGCCACCCAAGCCGCCAGAACCGCCCAGCGAGGCGTTGAAGGCCCGCGTCAGGCCGTTGCTTGAACTCGACGAACTGCGCTTTAGCGGCACGCTGGCACGACGGCTCGCGCTGGCACTGCGCCCCATGCTGGCAAGAGTGCTGTACGGCACCGATCCAAAAGCACTGGAGCAATGCGGCGTCAACCCGCTGATGCGAGAGTCACTGGATCGGCTGCTGGCGGGGGCCCGACTGCTCCGGGCTGGGCTGCTCGGCGGTCTGGTGTGGATCTTTTTCCTGCTGATGTCGGACGACATGGGCATGACGGCGGCCAACATGATGATTTGGTGCACGGGATGTTTCACCTGGCTCGGCATCAGCCACGTCCTTGGAGCGCTGATGCATGGCCTGCCCCCCGAGCGCCCGGACGAGGCTGTGCCCATGACGTCACTGCAGCGTTGGCGGCTGCATGAGCGGCAGCCGGCCGTTGGCCTGGGGTGTGTCGCCGTCGCCGGGGTGCTGGCTGTATTCAGCCACAGCTGGGATCTGACGGCCGCCACGCTCCCCGTACCCGACTACGCGATCGCAACGCTGCAAATGATGCGGGGCGCCGCGCCCTGGTTGCTGCTGTGCTTGGGTGCGATGTTGGCTTGGCCACTGAACCCGATCTACAGCCCGACCTGCATCGGCCTGCTGGTGCCGGTGAGCGCGCTGCTATTCCACTGGGCCTCAACGGATGCCCCAAGGGCCGCCGTGATCGCCACCGCCATGCTGTACGTGCTGGTCGGCACCGCGCGCTTCGAGGACAGGCTCCGCGGCAACTTTCTCTTGGATGCCGCCTGCCGCCCGATCACGAGCACACTGACCTTGGCTCAGCGCTGGGGCTGGCCCTTCGCCATGCTGCCCAGCCTTTTGACCCTGGCCTATCTGCTGTCTTCGAGGCCACACCCACCAGTGACTTACCTCGTGCTGGCCTGGGTGCTGTTGACGCTGGCCCTGCACCAGCTGCAGCACCGCGCCGAAACCTGGGCGCTCGCCCGGCTCAACCGCGCTTGAGCACCTTGGCCACCGGATTCGGCCGCAGCCGGAATGCATCCGGCATGCCCGAGCCCAGCAGCGGACGCAGGTAGAGGCGGAAGGCGTCGGTCACGTCGGTGCCGCTCTCGGTGATGAACTCGTCTTCCATCGTGCGCGTCTTGCCGGCCACGGCGGTGAGGGGCAACAGTTCGTAGTCCACCGCGTAGTAGCCGACGCGCTTGATGGCGACCGAACCGTCGCGGTCGCCGTGGAAGGCGTACTGCACGGCCTTCTCGCCGACCTCGCGGGCCTCGCGTTGGTCCACGTCGGACACGCAGCCCAGGAAGCTGCGCTGCAGATAGCCGAAGGTGTCGCCGCGCACGCGCTTGATGCCGAGCTTGGTCTTGATCTCCTCGCAGAGCAGGTCGGCCAGCGCGCCGGTGCCGCTGAGCTGCACATTGCCGTGGGCGTCGCGCTCCAGGTCACCGGCCAGCTTGGACAGCATCGGCGTGCCGCTGGCGTCGTGGATGCCCTCGCTGACGGCGATGACGCAGCGGCCGAAGCGCTCGTAGGTGGCCTTCACGTCGCGCAGGAACTGCTCGTTGTCGAAGTGGCGCTCGGGCAGGTAGATGAGGTGGGGGCCGTCGTCCTCGAACTTCTTGCCCAGGGCCGCCGCGGCGGTCAGGAAGCCGGCATGGCGGCCCATGACGACGCCGACGTAGACGCCCGGCAGGGCCGCGTTGTCGAGGTTGGCACCGGCAAAGGCCTGGGCGACGAAGCGCGCGGCGGACGCATAGCCCGGCGTATGGTCGTTGCCCACCAGGTCGTTGTCGATGGTCTTGGGGATGTGGATGCAGCGCAGCGGGTAGCCCGCCGCCTGCGCCTCTTCCGAGACGATGCGCACGGTGTCCGATGAGTCGTTGCCGCCGATGTAGAAGAAGTGCGTGATGCCATGCGCCTGCAGCACCGTGAAGATCTCGCGGCAATAGGCGGCATCGGGCTTGTCGCGCGTGGAGCCCAGCGCCGAGGCCGGCGTGTTGGCCACCAGCTCGAGGTTGTGGCTGGTCTCCTGGGTCAGGTCGACGAAGTCCTCGTTGACGATGCCCCGCACGCCATGGCGGGCGCCGTAGACCTTGCCCACACCGGCCTGACGCCGCGCTTCGAGCACGACACCGACAAGGCTCTGGTTGATGACCGCGGTGGGGCCGCCACCTTGGGCGACGAGGATCTTGGCGAGACTCATGAACGCTCCTGGCTGTCGTCAATCGACGGCGCGGAGTTTAGGGGTCTCTGAGGTATTCCGGGCCGAGCGCTGGGCCGCTCCCGAGCCGGCCCGCCTGGCGATGTGCTTGCGGCTCAATGCCGCAAGCGTCGCCGTCCCCTCGGGGGCTGAGACCGGCCACATGGCGCCCAGTGGGCGGCATGTGTCTGTCGAAGAGCTGCGGCGCAAGACGCGGCGCGGTCTGCAAGAACGACTGGGCCTGCCGCGTTCAGCAGGCAAGACCAGGCGAGGGGCCTACCGGCCCATCCAGGTTTCAAGTTGGTCCGCGGGCATGGGTCTGGCGAACAGCCAGCCTTGACCCTCATGGCAGCCCAGGCCGATCAGGTACTGGCGCTGCTCCTCGGTCTCGATGCCCTCGGCGATGACAGTCAGGCCCAGGCCGCGGCCGAGGTTGATGACCATCTGGGCGATCGTCGAGCCGGCGGACGAGGCCTGCGCCTCCTGCACGAAGGCGCGGTCGATCTTGAGACGGTCCACCTGCAGCTGGCGCAGCTGGCTCAGCGACGAGAAGCCTGTGCCGAAGTCGTCGATGGCGACGCTGAAGCCCAGGCGCTTGATGTCGGCCAGCACGCGCAGCACGAGGTCGGCGTCTTCC
>NZ_JBFULE010000213.1:0-7456 GCF_056400485.1 Roseateles sp. P5_B10 | reverse complement strand
AACTCACTGAGCTACATGGGTGCTAAGTTCGCTGATCCGGCGATAGAGGCCTTCATCGAAGCGCTCTGGCTGGAAGACGGCCTGAGCGCCAACACGCAGGCGGCCTACCGGCGCGACTTGAGTGCGCTGGCGGCCTGGCTGGCGCCCGCCTCGCTGGACGCTTGCACCGAGCTCAAACTGTTCGAGTACGCGGCCGCCAAGCCGGCCGGCAAAGCCACCAGCGCGAACCGGCGGCTGTCGGTCTTCAAGCGCTATTTCCGCTGGGCGCTGCGCGAGGGCCGCGTCCAGGCCGACCCGACGCTCAAGCTGACGACGGCCAAGCAGCCGCTGCGCGTACCCAAGCTGCTCAGCGAGGCCCAGGTCAGCGCGCTGCTGGATGCGCCGGACGTCGACACGCCGCTGGGCCTGCGCGACCGCGCGATGCTGGAGCTGATGTATGCCAGCGGCCTGCGCGTGAGCGAACTCGTCACGCTCAAGAGCGCCCATGTCGCCTTCAAGGATGCGGTGCTGCACGTCACGGGCAAGGGCAGCAAGGCCCGCCTCGTGCCCTTTGGCGAGCACGCAAGGGACTGGATGACGCGCTATCTGCGCGAGGCCCGCGCCGAGATCCTGGCCGGCCAGAGCAGCGACGACCTCTTCGTGACCGCCCGCGGCGCCGGCATGACGCGGCAGATGTTCTGGACCCTGATCAAGCGACACGCGCTGGCGGCCGGCATCACCGTGCCGCTGTCGCCGCACACGCTGCGCCACGCCTTTGCCACGCATCTGCTCAATCATGGTGCGGATCTGCGTGCCGTGCAGTTGCTTCTGGGGCATGCCGACCTGTCGACGACGCAGATCTACACCCATGTGGCGCGGGAGCGCCTCAAAGCCTTGCACGCCGAGCACCATCCGCGGGGCTGAGCGCGGCGGCCTCTCGTTTTCCCGCCCTCGGGTTGCACCGAAGCTTCGTTCGTTTCGTTGGTTTCAAACCTGTCGGCGGGCCACAACACCCACCTTCACGGGCCTGTTACGAGGGGCAAACTCCGCCGCCATCACAAATCGATCACGGAGTCCTTCCATGCACGCCACCCGCCTGCTGCCAACCGCGCTTGCCGCCATCACCCTCTTTGCCACCGCCTCAGCCCTGGCCCAGGAAGCCAGCAACCTCGAGCGCGTGACAGTCATCGGCTCCCGCAAGAGCCTGCCCGCCGCGTCCAGCACCGACACGCTGGTGCCTGTCGACATCTATTCGATGAGCAAGATCACCGAGGGCGGGGGTCAATTCGATCTGGCGCAGACGCTGCAATACCTGTCGCCGTCCTTCAACTCGACGCGCCAGACCGGCGCTGACGGTGCCGACCTGATCGACTCGGCGGCCCTGCGTGGCCTGGGCTCGGACCAGACCCTGGTGCTCGTCAACGGCAAGCGCCGCCACACCGTGGCGCTGGTCAACTTGTTCGGCGCGCGCAACCGCGGCGCGACGGGCACGGACATGAATGCCTTGCCGCTGCTGGCCATCGACAACGTGCAGGTGCTGCGTGACGGCGCGGCGGCCCAGTACGGCTCTGACGCCATTGCCGGCGTCGTCAACATCCAGCTGAAGAAGAAGGCCGGCTGCGAGGCCGTGGCGGGCTATGGCCAGTACTCGGCGGGCGACGGCAAGAACTACCTCGCCTCTGCCTACTGCGGCATCAAGCTCGGCGACGGCTCGCTGGGCATCACCGGCGAATGGCAGGACCGTGGCCGTTCCAACCGCAACGACCCCAACGACGAGAACGTCGGCCCCCGCACCATTGGCGACACCGCGGTCACGAACAAGACGGTCTATCTGAACGGCGAGTTCCCGCTGGCGGCCGAGAACAAGCTCTACGTCACCGCCGGTGCGCAGAACCGCGATGCGTCGTCCGGCGCCTGGGCGCGCGGCGGCGTCGGCTCAAGCGACGTGCCGTCGCGCAACTCCGCCGCGATGTACCCTGACGGCTTCGTGCCCTTCATCAACGGCAAGATCGAGGACCGGTATGTCAGCGTCGGCTGGAAGTCGACCTTCGCCGGCTGGGACACCGACCTGTCGCAGACCTATGGCTCCAACAAGATGCGCTACAACATCAGCAACACGCTGAACGCATCCATCGCCAACAAGGATCTGCTGGCCGGCGGCAAGGGCATCAGCCCGTCCAGCTTCGACGCCGGCGGCTTCGGCTTCAGCCAGGCGACGACCAACTTTGACGTCAGCCGCTTCTTCCCAGACCTGCTCGGGGGCAGCAACATCGCCTTCGGCGCCGAGTACCGCAAAGAGAAGTACGACATCGTCGCTGGCGAACTGGGCTCGTACCAGGACGCCGACGGCCTGAACTTCGGCGGCATCGCCGGCAGCCAGGGCTTCCCGGGCTTTCAGCCGGTCGACATGACCAACCGCAGCCGCAACAGCCAGGCGCTGTATGCCGATTGGGAAGCCAGCTTCACGCCCAGCCTGACAGTGGACGCAGCCATCCGTGCCGAGCACTACAGCGACTTCGGCTCCGAGACCACCGCCAAGCTGGCGGCCAGCTACAAGCTCGGCAAGGAAGTGCTGCTGCGCGGCGCGGCCAGCACGGGCTTCCGCGCCCCCAGTCTGCAGCAGCTCTACTTCTCGTCTACCTTCACCGACTTCATCAGCGGCGAGCCCGTGCAGGTGAAGCTGGCTCCGAACGGCAGCGCCATCCCGCTGGCCGCGGGTGTGCCACCGCTGAAGCAGGAGAAGTCCAAGAACTTCACGCTCGGTCTCACCGTCAAGCCGAGCGCCGACACCGCGCTCACTGTAGACCTCTACCAGATCAACATCCGAGACCGCATCGTGCTGTCCGGCCGCTTCACGGCCAGCAACTACCCGCCGCTGGCACCGCTGTTGAACAGCCAGGGTGTCGAGCAGACGGCCTTCTTCGTCAACTCCATCAACACGCGCACCCGCGGCCTGGACCTGACGGCGTCCAACCGCATGAAGCTGGGCGCGGGTCAACTCAGCACTTTCCTGGCGCTGAACATCAGCCGCACGACGGTGACGGCCATCCACGCGCCGGCAGCGCTGAAGGGGTACGAGGATGTGCTGCTGTCGACGCGCGAGCGCCTCTTCATCGAGGAGGCCGGCCCGCGGGCCAAGGGCACGCTGGGCTTCGAGTACGCCCAGGGCGCCTGGACGGGTGAGGCCAAGATCATCCACTTCGGCAAGCAGACGCAGGGCGCTTTCACCGAAGGCATGACGCTGAACTACAAGCCCAAGACCTCGATGGACCTGGGCGCCACCTGGCAGGCCACGCCGGCGCTGAAGCTCAGCATCGGTGGCAACAACGTCTTCAACGTGAAGCCGTCGCGCCAGGACCCGTTCGAGACCGACAACGGCTTCTACTACGACAGCGTGCAGTTCGGCCTGAATGGCGCGTCCTACTACGCGCGGGCCTACTACCGCTTCTGAGTCGCTCGCTGACAATCCGGGCGGATGGACCACAGCTTCCTCTCCGCCCTGATCCTGTTGCTGCTGGTGCTCGACCCGCTCGGCAGCCTGCCCGTGTTCATTCCCATCATGCGTGCGGTGCCCAAGGAGCGCCGCACGCGGGTGGCGTTGCGCGAGGTGGGCATCGCCTTCTGCGTGCTGTTTGCCTTCATGTTCCTGGGCGAGGGCTTCCTGCGCGTGATGCACCTGTCGGAGCGCTCGCTCGAGGTGGCTGGCGGCGTGATTCTGGTGATCATCGCCATCCGCATGATCTTCGGCAGCTCGGGCGAATCGGCCTATGGCCTGGAGCCCGGCAAGGAGCCGCTGATCTTTCCGCTGGCCGTGCCGCTGCTGGCTGGGCCATCGGCCATGGCCACGGTGTTGCTGCTGGCGTCCCGCCAGCCTGACCGCATTTACGAGTGGATTGGTGCGCTCAGCGCGGCCCTGCTGGTCTCGGGCCTGGTGCTCGTGCTGGCGGACCGCATCCGCAAGCTGCTGGGCGACTCGGTGGTCTCGGCCATCGAGAAGCTGATGGGCCTGGTGTTGACGGCCATCGCCGTCGAGATGGTGCTGGCCGGCCTGAAGCGCTACTTCGTCGGCGGTTTGTAGCCGCTGGCCGGCCAGCGGCCGGCCTTACTTGTTCTTGAGCTTGGCTTCCTTGCCCTTGGGCAGCACGGCCGTCATCGGTGGCACCGGGCGATCCGAGCCCGCCGCCTTGCCGGGGCCCGTGTCCTTCTTGGGTTTCTTCGTCATCTTGTTGCCGCGTTGTTCGGTGTTGGCCATAGGTCCTCCGTGCAGAGTGATTGCGAGAAACCGAACTATGCCTCAGCGTCGTAGCGTGTTTTAGCTGGGCTGGCCGCCCATTGCGCCGCGGTGATGTCGTAGCGCCTGCAATCCATGTCATACCAGCGGCCGTTGCCGGTGAAGGTCATGCCCAGGCGCTCCATGACGGTGGAGGAGGGCGTGTTCTCGGGCTGGCAGACGGCGCAGATCAACTCCGGCTTGAGCGTCTTGAACGCCCAGCCGACCATGTGGCGGGCTGCTTCGCTGGCATAGCCCACGCCCCAGGCATCCTGGCGCAGCCGCCAGCCGGTCTCCAGCGGCCCCGCCGGATCACGGTTCAGGTGCTGGATGCAGCCGGTGCCGATCAGGTCGCCGTTGTCCTGGCGGATGAAACCCCACCAGGAATAGCCGAACTCGGCCCAGCGGGCCTTCACGCGGTCGATCATGGACTGCGTGTCTTCCGGCGTGTCAGGCCGGCCGGTGATGTAGCGCATGACGACGGGGTCGCTGTTCAGGCGGTACAGGGCCTCGAAATGGCTGTCGTTCAGCGGCTCAAGGCGCAGCCGAGGGGTGACTAGAAGGGTCATGGCACGCAGCCTGAGTGGGTCATGGTTGGACGCATTCTGAAGTGGTGCGTTCTCACGATTCGAAAGTCACTTTTCAAATCGTGAAAAGCGACCATGGTGCGCTGCCGCAATATTTCTCATTATGGTGAATGGCATTTCTTGATTTGAAAAATAAAACATAAGTCATTGTTTTTAAATGACAAAGTTTTTCGTCTTATATAAGACTAGCGGCTTCACAAGGCCAGGTCCAAGGCCTAGTCTTGCACCATCGGTTTTCGATGTTCAGCAAGGAGCTTTTCATGACCCGCCTCACCCGTGACCAACAGATCGCCGCCCTGGAAAAAGACTGGGCCGAGAACCCCCGTTGGAAGGGCATCACCCGCGGCTACAGCGCCGCCGACGTCGTGCGCCTGCGCGGCTCCGTCGAGATCGAACACACGCTGGCCAAGCGCGGAGCCGAGAAGCTCTGGGGCTTGGTGAACACCGAGCCTTTCGTCAATGCCCTGGGCGCCCTGACCGGCAACCAGGCCATGCAGCAGGTCAAGGCCGGCCTGAAGGCCATCTACCTGTCCGGCTGGCAGGTCGCCGGTGACGCCAACAGCAATGGCGAGATGTATCCCGACCAGTCGCTGTATTCGGTGGACTCGGTGCCCAAGGTCGTCAAGAAGATCAACGCCACCTTCCAGCGCGCCGACCAGATCCAGTGGAGCGAAGGCAAGGACGACATCGACTTCTTCGCCCCCATCGTGGCCGACGCCGAAGCAGGCTTTGGCGGCGTGCTGAACGCCTTCGAGCTGATGAAGGCCATGATCGAAGCCGGCGCCGCCGGCGTCCATTTCGAAGACCAACTGGCCAGCGCCAAGAAGTGCGGCCACATGGGCGGCAAGGTGCTCGTGCCAACCCGTGAAGCCGTGGCCAAGCTCGTCGCCGCCCGCCTGGCTGCCGACGTCATGGGCACGCCCACGCTGCTGGTCGCCCGTACCGACGCCGAAGCCGGCGACCTCGTCACCGCCGACATCGACGACAACGACAAGCCGTTCTGCACCGGCGAGCGCACCGTCGAAGGCTTCTACCGTACCCGCAACGGCCTGGACCAGGCCATCAGCCGCGGCCTGGCGTACGCGCCCTATGCCGACCTGATCTGGTGCGAGACCGGCAAGCCCGACCTGGCCTTCGCCAAGGCCTTCGCCGACGCCATCCATGCCAAGTTCCCTGGCAAGCTGCTGGCCTACAACTGCTCGCCGAGCTTCAACTGGAAGAAGAACCTGGACGACGCGACCATCGCCAAGTTCCAGCGCGAACTGGGTGCCCTGGGGTACAAGTTCCAGTTCATCACGCTGGCCGGCTTCCATAGCCTGAACTACTCGATGTTCGAACTGGCCCATGGCTACGCCCGTCACCAGATGAGCGCTTTCGTCGAGCTTCAAGAGAAGGAATTCGCCGCCGCCGAGAAGGGCTTCACCGCTGTCAAGCACCAGCGCGAAGTCGGCACCGGCTACTTCGACGCCGTCACGACGACCATCGAGGCCAACGCCTCGACGGCCGCCCTGAAGGGCTCGACGGAAGACGAGCAGTTCTTCGACGCCAAGCACGGTTAAATCAGTCGGCTTCAACTCCTGACTTTTGTGGCCCGCTTCGGCGGGCCTTTTTTATGGCGTTGTGAGTGTTTGCCCGGTCGTCACGGTCGTGTCATATTCATGTCAAACACTCGTGGCCATGAACAACACAACGACAACAACAAAGTTCAGCCTCGCACATCGTCTGGGCACCTGGGTCGGCCGGCGACGCGAGGCCCGATTCCGCCAGGCGCTGCGCCGCCAGTGCCCGCCGGCCACGCTGGCGGCCGAGCAGATCCCGCCCGAGGTCCGCGCTGCATGGATGCGGCAAGCCCCCAATGACTTCCCTGGCCTTGCCGTCGATGAGGCGGCCTGGCTGCGCTGCTCCACAGGCCTGGCCCAGTTCTTCGAGGCCTGCCGGCTGCAGCAGGCTCAGGGCCCCTGCGCCTTGCCCAGCAGGGCGGCGGATTCGGTGTGGCATGTCTGGCTGCAAACGGATGCTGGCGGGCTGGCTGCCTGGCAGCAACGCTACTTCGGCCAGTATGTCGAACATCGCGAAGCCGAGGCATTGGGCGCGCCTCTGGATGAATGCCTTGCCCGCGCCTGGGCCGGCGCCTGCCGCAGCGAAGGGCGCAGCCCGATCGCGCAGCGGCTGCCCTTCCTGTTCGCGCTCGACGGCCTGATGCGCCTGCCCACCGGCTGGGCCTATGGTCATGAGCGCGGTGTGCTGGTGCACCGCCAGATCGACGGCTTTGGTCAGTTCAGCGGCAGCTCGACGGCTCATGCCGCTGTCGGTGCTGCCGGCTTGGCGGGCCTGGGGCTGCTCAGTGCCTCAGAGGCCCAGGCGATGCAGCGCCGCCGTGATGACAGCGGCAGCGGCGATGGCGGCTTCAGCTGGGGCTACAGCTTCAGCGATGGCGGCAGCAGCGACTGTGGCAGYAGCGATGGCGGTGGTGCCAGCTGTGACGGCGGTGGCGGTAGCAGCTGCGGCGGCTCGGGCTGCGGAGGCGGCGGAGGCAGTTAGGGAAGCGCTGAACAAGTCCCTCGCGCGCAGCGCATCCCTGCTTTGGGCGGTCTGCGGCGTTGCAAATGCTCGCCATAGC
>NZ_JBFULE010000212.1:0-7483 GCF_056400485.1 Roseateles sp. P5_B10 | reverse complement strand
CGCTTCGCTATCTCGGTAAGGCCAGTGCGAAGTCCCTCCTTTGCCTTCTGAGGGTCTGCTAAGAGAGCATCGCGGTTTGGAAAGGTAAACTTGGTGTCTCGCACAATATGTGTGAATTTCCCAAGAGGCTTTGACGAGTAGACAATTCCGTCTGAAAAGTGTGTTTCTGTACAATTGCTTGAAGCCAATCTTACCGACGCGAATACACGCGGCTCCACTCCGGACTCTACTGAATAACCTGTGGAAATCGAGCTAAAAAGTACGGCATCGAATTTTCCAGATATCGAGGAGCAGTCTATTTCCTTACCATCGGCTCTTTTGGGCAATTGCGCCAATTGGGCAACTTCATAACCCTTGGACTGGAGAAGAGCAATAACACTGTCATTCCAGTGCCGGGCGACGTCTGGATTGGTGAGCTTGACAGAGGCGGTGAACTCCTTCGTTGCATTCTCTGCTCGTGTGGCTTCGATTCCTCCCAAAATTAGTCCCCCAATGGCTCCGAACATATAGAGGGCCGCGCCGCCTGGTGCTTGTCCTGGATTTAGAAAATACTTTTCTGGCTCAGCTACCGATATTACCGCCACTGTTTTTATCTTCTTCTTGGACTCGGACGAGAACGCAGTTTTGTCTACTGTGGCACATCCTCCGGTCAGTAATGAAACCGAAAGTACTGCTGCAAAGCTACGGCGCGAAATCAAGGGGTTCTCCAGTTTAGTGGTTTCAAAATTGCGAGCCGTAGCCCGAAAACGGCGGGTATGGCGCTCAGATGATGCCAGTCCCTGGCTCGCACGAACTCGGTGAAAACTGCCATGCGCCAGGCCGATTCAGCGGCCGCTGTGCGCGCGCATGCTGTCGGTCGATGGCTCCAGTTCAAAGCCCTTCAGAGCTGCTGTTGACCGGTGTGGGGCGCTGGACCTCAGGCGTCGCTGGGACGGATTCCACCGAGCGGCAGGTCCTGGATGTGCAGCAGTCACTCGGCCCCGCGGGGCGGCGAATGACCGGTAGCGGCGGCAGCGACCATCGAATCGCCAAAACTGGAAATCGACGGCCAGCCCGGAGCTGCGGACCGGAGGATTTCCGCTTTGGGCACTTTGCTGACCCTCGGGCGCCAACTACCAAGGACAGCCCCCAGCCTTGAGCCGCCTTTGCTCAACGGGAACCCTAAGCTTCAACAGCCAGCTTCGCATTCAACCTCGCCGCCAGATTGACCGCCCGCAGGAAGACCCGGAACTGTTCTACCGCGTCGGATGCTTCCCCCGGCTCCGAGCCCAGCTTGCCCAGGCCGAGCAGCCGGCTGTAGAGCTGGGCCTGCTCGGGACCGATGGATTCACTGAAGGCCAGCATCTGCAGCAGCTGGCTGGATGTGATCTGCATCTTGGGGCCCAGCCAGCCGCCCCATTTCCTGACGGCGACCTCCTTGCGTTCGAACACGCGCGGCTTGGCTCGCTGAGCCTCGACGGGGGCGCCGTCGATGCCGAGGTCGGCGAGGTATTTGAGAAGCAGGACCAGGTTGGCGTCCTTGCCGTCATCGGGCAGGCGCGCGAGCAGCCAGTCCTCGGCCTCCTTGCGAATGGGGTAGTCCACCTTGCCGATGCAGCCAAAGGCCTGGCCCGACAGATTGGCCGGACAACCCTTGCATTCGCCATCCAGCTCGCTGAGCGGCGCAATCATGTCCAGCAGTTGCCCGACCGTCACCTGTGTCTGCTTGGCCGTCCCGTCCGGGCTCTTGACGGTGATCTCGACCGTGCATTTGCTGGTCAGCGTCTCGCTGTCGGCGTGGGGAAATTTCTCGCGGAACTGGGCGATCGCGAATTCCGCAATGCCGCGGTGCCTGACCATGGACCGCAGCTTGACCTCCGGCGTGTACCGCCGGGCCGTACAGGGCCGCTGCAGCGCGAAATCGATAGCCATCTGATCCCTCCCTGGCGTGGCTCCATCGCGAGGAGTTTCGATGAGGCCCGCTGCTGCGCCAGCCCCCCGGATCCAGGGTGCAGTTGCTATTTACAACGGCAAGCCGGCCTGGATGCCACTCGTTGATCCGCCTAAGCGGCAGGCGCGACCTGCCCCCTGAACTGGGATAGGCGCTTGGGCCAGTCCGTCGCCGCTGAGAGGGCTCGAAGCTCGACGTCAAGCTGGTTCAGCCCCTCCACAAGAGCGGATGCGGTCTCGAAATCCATCGGCACCTTCTCCAGCAGGTCTTCGCCCAGCGCTTCGCGCAGCACGGAGCCGGGCACTGTCGGTTCCTGGGCACTCGCGGGCGCGGTGAGCGCCCCGCATCGCGACGCCGTGCCTCGCGGTAGCACGGCGCTACCTGTCCCTCGGCCGTCCGGCGGGTGGCCGGCCGGCTTCATCGGCCCGTCACCGTTAAATAGTTCTCTGGTCAGGCCACCATCCGCATGATCGAATCTGGCCTGACCAATTTGTCGTGCGTCCCATGAAGTAAAGGGAACCATGTCCAAACCTTCCTCCTCCCGCCGGCCGGATCGGCGTCGCGGCCCGCTGAGCCGGAATTTCACTGCCGCGCTGTGGGCCGCGCTGCGCCGGATCGCGCGCCGGCGTCCCCGCCAGCCGGCCTCGCCGGTCCAGCTGCCATTGTCGAAATCGGCAGCCGCAGAAGCGGAGGCGCTGGCACGGGCCCTCACCGAATTGCTGGGCCAGCATCCGTCGACGCGGCGGGTGATGCGGCATCTGGGCTACGTGGAACACCAACTGGCCCGGCAAGGTGCAGCGGCCCTCTCGGAGATGCCCGTGCACATCGTGGCGACCGCGCTGTCGCAACTGGAGGCGATCGTCAGCAACTGGTCCAACCGCGACCTGGCGGAGCTGCGTTCGCGAATGGCCGTGGCCGTCAAGAAGGGCTCGGAGGATGAGTTCCTCGGCCCCGATGGCGAAAGGCGCTCGGTGTTCGCGACGGCGTCACGCCTCCTCGTCGGGGACGTGAATCACTCGGTGTTTGAGGAATTGCAGCGGCAATACCATGGCTTGGTCTCCCCGGAAGGCATCGAGGCGGCCCTAGGCGTCGCGGCCTCACGCGCAACTAAGGCTGCGGCCTGACTTCAGCTGCGAATCTCCGCGTTGACCTCCTGAGGTCGCGGCGCTGAACCCCGCGCCGCCTATCGCCCGGCCAGCAAGGTCGCCACCTCCGCCGCCGACCGCACGCCCAGCTTCGCAAACACCCGGGCCCGGTGCACTTCCACGGTCCGCACCGACACGTTCAACTCGTCGGCGATGACCTTGTTGAGCTTGCCTGCCGCCACGCGCGTCATGACCTCGCGCTCGCGCTCGGTCAGGCTGGCCAGCCGCGCGCTGCGCTCGGCCACGTGCGCGCCCTCGGCCTGCATGGCCGCGTCCACGGCCAGGGCCTGCTCGATACGGTCGGCCAAGGCGTTGTCGCTGTAGGGCTTCTCCAGGAAGTCGAAGGCGCCCTTCTTTAGCGCCTCGACGACCATGGGGATGTCGCCATGGCCTGTCAGGAAGAGCACCGGGTTCCTCAGCCGGCGCGCCAGCAGTTCGTCGTGCAGGCGCGTGCCGCTCATGGGCTCCATGCGCACGTCGAGCAGGAACACGCCTTTGGGATTCCCTTCGCGGTCCAGCATCTCCAGCAGCGCCGGGCCGCCGTCGAAGGCGCGCACATGGAGGCCCCGCGAGCGCATCAGGAAGGCGAGTGCGTCACGCACGCCAGGGTCGTCATCGACGAGATGGATCGTGCCTTCAGCCATGGATCGTTTCCGTCTGGGTTTGCGGGCTCAGCGGCAGGCTGAACGAGAACAGCGCGCCGCCATTGGCGGCCTCGCTGGCGTCGAGCACGCCCTGATGGGCCTCGATGATGGAGCGGCAGATGGCCAGGCCCATGCCCATGCCGTCGGCCTTGGTGGAATAGAAGGCCGCGCACAGCTGTTCGACACGCCGGCCCTGCAGGCCAGGGCCGTTGTCCTGCACATCGACGCGCACGAAGTCGCCCACGACGCGGCTGCTGACTGCGATGCGCCGGCCGCCGTTCCCGGCCGGGCGCGCCTGCAGCGCATCCGCGGCGTTGCGCACCAGGTTGATGACCACTTGCTCGATCAGGACGGCGTCGGCCAGCATCGCCGGCACGCCCGGCGCGAGGCTCACGTCCAGCGTGACGCCGCGGCGCTGGCAGTCGCGCTTGAGCAGCTCGATGGCGGCGGTGACGACCTCATGCAGATCGCAGGGCTCGTGGCGAGGTTCGCGCCGCGTCAGAAACTCGCGGATGCGCGCGACGATGCGGCCGGCGTGCGCGGCCTGCTGGCCCAGGCGCTGCAGCGCGCCGAGCACGAGCTCGTCCTGCACGCCGAGCTTGGCCAGYGAGTTCGTGATGCCGGCGCCGTAGCTGGCTATTGCCGTGAGCGGCTGGTTCAGCTCATGGGCCAGCGTGGAAGCGACCTCGCCCAGCATGGTCAACCGCGCGTTGTGGGCCAGTGTCTCGACCTGGCGGCGCTCTCGGTCTTCGAGGCGCTTGCGCTCGGTGATGTCGATGATGCTGCCCATCCAGCCGATCTGCCGGCCGCCGGCATCCACCAGCGGCGACTCGAACACCATCACGTCGACCATGCGGCCTGAAGCGTGCCGCCAATGCGCTTCGTAGCCCTCGCGCGGCGCATGGCCGGCCAGGTTGCGGCGGTTGCGCTCCGCCACCTCGGCCAGTGCGTCGGGCGGCCAATAAGGCATCGGCGGCAGCATGCCGACCAGCTGTTCGGCGGGCAGGCCGACCATGTCGCAGAAGGTGCGGTTGACGTACAGCAAGCGGCCGTCGAAGTCGCGGGCGCGCAGCGCAACAAGCGCCGAGTCTTCCATCGCCCGGCGCCAGGCGGCCTCCGTGCGGCCGGCCACCTCGGCCCACTGCACCTGGCGCATCTGGCGGCGCAGCAACCAGCTGGCGACGGCGATCAGCGGCAGGAAGCCCGCCACCAGCACCCAGGCCAGCGGCCGCACGCCGTTGACGGCGGGGTCGCGCACCGTCAGCTCCAGCGCGGCGTCGGTCAGCGTCGCCTGCGTGAGCGGGCTGGCGCGCAGCGGGCCGGTCAGGGCGACGCGGTAGCTCGGCTTCTCGCCCAGGGCAGCGCGCAGGGGCGACTCGGTCGTGGAGGCGATGACCTGATCGGCGCTGTCGATGAGCTGCACGTCGTATTTGCGCGCCAGCCACCAGGGCACGCCACGCTTGAGCAGCAGGGCTGGCGCATAACGCACCACCAGCACGCCGTCGGGCGCGACGCGGGCGGTCAGGTGCAGGGACAGGCCGTCCTCATAGCGGTTGGCCTCGGACTCGGCCGGCACCTCGGCCAGCACGCGGTTGCTGCGCGAGTCCAGCCAGGTCACAGCCAACCAAAGGCGGCGCAGGCCGGCGTTGACCTCGGGGTGGGCCGCCAGCGCCGCGGTGCTGGGCACCTGGCCGGCCAGGCCCGCGGCGAGCTGGCGCAGATGGGCCTGCTCCTCGTCGATGCGGTCGCGCAGCTGGGCCTCAGTGCTGAGGGCGTCGGAAATCAGCGTCTGGCGCTGCAGCTCCTGCTCCTCGGCCTCGTTGGCGCGCACCCAGGTCAGCACGCCCCCCACGAACACCAGGGACAAACCCAGGGGTGCCAGCCACAGGCTTCGGGTCAAGAGCTCGCGCAGCGTCATGGAGTGCAGTCTAAGAAGAGAGTAGGCCGCGCGAAATGTGGAACTCCACAACTATCTGCAGGGTCCCGGGCTCGGAAGAATGCCGTCCAGACCCCTCATTCCAATATCGGAGACAAACCATGATCCTGCGCCGTCTCGCACTCGCCGCCGCCCTGGCCCTGCCTTTCAGCCTGCCCACGGCGGCCTTCGCCCAGGCCCCCATCGTCATCAAGTTCAGCCACGTCGTCGCGCCCGACACGCCCAAGGGCAAGGGCGCCCAGCGCTTCAAGGAGCTGGCCGAGCAGAAGACCGGCGGCAAGGTCAAGATCGAGCTCTACCCCAACAGCCAGCTCTACAAGGACAAGGAAGAGATGGAGGCCCTGCAGCTGGGCTCGGTGCAGATGCTGGCGCCGTCCCTGGCCAAGTTCGGGCCGCTGGGCGTCAAGGAGTTCGAGGTCTTCGACCTGCCCTACCTGTTCAAGGACACCGATTCCTTCCGCGCCGTGACCGACGGGCAGTTGGGTGCCGATCTCTTCAAGAAGCTGGAACCCAAGGGCATCAAGGGCCTGGCCTACTGGGACAACGGCTTCCACATCATGAGCGCCAACAAGCCGCTGCACAACGTGGCGGACTTCAAGGGCATGAAGATGCGCATCCAGTCCAGCAAGGTGCTGGACGCGCAGATGCGCGCCCTGGGCGCCATCCCGCAGGTGATGGCCTTCTCCGAGCTCTACCAGGCACTGCAGACCGGTGTGGTGGACGGCACCGAAGGCGTGCCGAGCAACTTCTACACGCAGAAGATCTTCGAAGTGCAAAAGCACATGACGATGTCCAATCACGGCCACCTGGCCTATGCGGTCATCGTCAACAAGAAGTTCTGGGACGGCCTGCCGGCGGACATCCGCACCCAGCTGGAAGCGGCCATCAAGGAAGCCACGACCTATGCCAACGCCATCGCCAGCACCGAGAACGGCCGCGCGCTGGAAGGCATCAAAGCCAGCGGCAAGGTGACCATCTACACGCCGACGCCCGCCGAGACCAACGAGTGGAAGAAGGCGCTGATGCCCGTCCACAAGGAGATGGAATCGCGCGTCGGCAAGGCCACCATCGAGGCCGCCTACAAGACGGCTGGCTTCGTCGCGCCGAAATAAGCCCCCCCCGTACCGGCTGACGCCGGCCCCCCAGGGGGCAAGCCAGCGGCCTGGCAAAGCCAGTTCCGCGGCTTCGCTCGGTCAATACACCGCCTGGCGTCCGCCGGAAGCGGTTGGAGAAACTCATGTTGAACAAAGCGCTCAATCATCTGGAGGAGTGGATGATCTCCTTCCTGATGGCCGCGGCGACGCTGGTGATCTTTTTCGCCGTCGTGCACCGCTACCTGGCCGGGCTGCCCTATATCCAGGACATCGCCCTCAAGATCCACATGAGCTGGGCCCAGGAGCTCTGCATCATCCTGTTCGTGTGGATGTGCAAGTTCGGCGCGGCCTATGGCGTGCGCACCGGCATCCACGTCGGCGTGGACGTCATCATCAACCGCATGTCGCCYGCCAACCGCGGCCGCTTCGTCATCTTCGGCCTGCTGGCCGGCGCGCTGTTCACCGGCGCCATCGCCGTGCTGGGCGGCACCTTCGTCTGGGACAACGGCGCCCACCACGCCTTCCTGGACCTCATCGGCCAGCCGCGCGAGGACGTCTACGAAGGCCCGACGACGCCTGACCTGGAATGGCCGACCTGGATGGTCTATTCGGCCATCCCGCTCGGTTCGGCGCTGATGTGCTATCGCTTCCTGCAGGTCTGCTGGACCTTCCACAAGACCGGCGAACTGCCCAAGCATGACGAGTCCCACGTCGAGGGCGTGGATGAACAGACC
>NZ_JBFULE010000211.1:0-7485 GCF_056400485.1 Roseateles sp. P5_B10 | reverse complement strand
GTTCGCGATCGACCAGGGCCAGGCGTGAGGCGAGCCCGCCCAGGCTCACGTCGATGGCCGCCAGGGACTTCTGGCAGCGGGCCAACGCGTCGCGGTATTTGCGCACGATGCCTTCGGCGGCACGCAGTACGGCGATGGTGTGGTCCGACAGATCCACGCCGCCGAGGAAGTAGGCCGACTCATCCCGGGCCTTGTCTTCCGGGTCGGGGTCGAAGCTGATGTCGGCAAAGCGCACGCGCAGCGCACTGAGCTTGATCGGCGCGGCACGCAGCGGCTGGCCGCCGGGGTCGAACTCCTTGACCACGCCGTTGACGGTCTGCTTCTGCGCGATGCCGGGCACCTCCAGTTCGTCCAGGTCCAGGCCAAGCGCAGCGAGCTTGCTGATGACTTCGAGCCGCGTGGCCACGGTGAAGTCCTTGGCCTCGATGGCCCGCGGGCGCTCCAGACGCGAGGCGATGGAGGTGGTGCGGATCTCGGCCTTGCCGGTCAGCGCCGAGGAGTCGGTGACCTTGGTGCTGGGCGGCGGCGCTGTGGCCGCGGGGGCCAGCGGCACCAGGCCCGCCAGATTGATGTGCGGGTCGAGCGCGACCTGGCCGCCGATGATGCCGCCAATGCTTCCGCCACCAATGACGCCGCCGATGCGCGGCGCTACGGGCGTAAAGGCCGAGATGGGCGTTTCAATGACCCGGATCGGCGATGGCGCGGGTGTCATGAAGCCGCCGACGCTCCTGCCGATGCCCACATTGCTGGTCACGTTCAGCGCCGCCGCGCTTTCGGCGACGCCCGCGCCCGCCCGGGCGATGCCGCGCGACATGGGGACCGGCGCAACGCCGCCGGTGCGCGTGCGGATGGGGAAGATCGGCGGCGCGGTCGCACCATCCGGGCGCTTCAGCTGGGTCTCGCTCTTGACCGTGCCATAGAAGTCCGAGAGCTGCTCGCGTGTGGCGCTGGCGTTGTCGAGGTCGGCAATCTGGGTCAGCGCGGGCGAGACGGCGAAGCGGCTGGCCTGGGACTGCTTGAGCACCGTCTGGCGCAGCCGGTACATGTCGGTCTGCACGCGCAAGTAGCCGAGGTTGACGGCGTCGTCCGCCTCGTCGATGCGGCCGGACAGGTCGGCCACCGTCTGGCGCAGACCGTTCGCCTGGATCAGGGCAGCCAGGGGCTGGAAGCCGCGCTTGATGGCGTCGGCCTCGGTGGGGTCGAGCTTGCTGTCGTCGCCGGTGATGGGGGCGAGCTTGCGGCCGACGATCAGCGGGTCGGCCAGCAGCGTGGTCAGTTCGGCGGACTCGCGCTCGCCCTTCGCGTTGGCGCTGGCGTCGTAGGCGTTCTCGAAGGCTGTGTCGGCATCGCCCGGGTCGACGAAGTCCCAGGACTCGCCTTCGCCGCGCAGGGTGCCCGAGTCCCGTGTCTTCGGGTCGAGCCAGACGGTCTCCGCGTTGTCGCGCAGCACGCCCACGGGGCCGAACAGGGCCTGCCCGTCGTAGAGCGTGAAGGCGACGCCGCTGATGGTCGTGTCTTCCAGCGCCAGCGCCGCAGCCGGGATCTCGAGCCGGTGCCAGCGACCCGGCGTGGGGACCGCGGGCGGCTGGTCGGTGGACTGCTGCAGGCGCGACGGCGTGCCGTCCAAGCCCCAGCCGATCAGGTTTTCGCCCCAGTAGGCGCGGTGTTCCCAGCTGTYGGCGATCTGCCATTGCAGCATCAGCGTGCGCGGCGGGAACTCGCGRTCCAGCTGCACCCAGGCGWASAGCACRTCGCCCTTKYSCACGGCCAGGGTCTCGGYGGCGTGATCCAGGAAATGCTGGTGCAGGCCGCGCACGTTSGCCGARCGGTGCAGCAGGCCGGCTGGCGCGGGCAGCAGGGGCTGCAGGCGTTCGTCCTCGACGCGCAGCGGGTCGTCCTGCGGGTCGGGCACGGTGTCGGTGTTGTCAGGGCCTTCGGCGGCGATGCTCAGCGCCTCGCGCTGCTTGCGCTGGCGCTGGCGGCGGCGCAGCCAGTCGGCGCGGTCGTCCACATGGCGTTCGATGGCGTCGGCGATCTTGTGATCGGCGTCGGCCACTTCGGTCAGCAGCAGCTTGGGGTCGAACAGGGTCTGCGGCACCGGCACATAGACGCAGACGCTGTCCCGCACGGCGAGGTCGATGGGTGAGAGTCCGGCCGCTGCTTCCAGCACCAGGTCCAGCTGCTCGATCGGCACTGGCAGGGCAACCACGTCGAGCGTCGAGGGGAAGAAGACCTGCCGGGCGGCGCGGGCGTTGACGGCGTCGCGCGGCAGCAGGCCCGCGGGCGGCAGCGTCAGCATCTGGTCGCCCAGGGCCACCGTGTCATCCCCCGCTGCGGCGGCTTCGGTCAGGTGCTCGGTGAATTGGTCGATGCGCGCCTGCCACAGGAAGCGCGTGCCGGCGCCGAGCCTGGCATTGGCCTCGGCGCGCGGCCGGCCACCCAGGCGAGCGACGGCGGCGCGATCGGCGAACAGCGGCTGCCAGGCGGTGTTGACGGCCACCAGCGCCAGCGGCACGCCGCTGGCATGCCAGGGCATGCTCTGGCTGTTGCCCAGCTGGGCCTCGCGGGCGAAGACGGCATGGGCCAGCGCATTGCGCCAGGTGTTGCCAGGCGCGGGCAGGGGCAGCCATTCGTCGGGCCAGGCATAGAAGACGGGGCGCGTAGCGTCCTGGCGCACCTGATCCTCGAAGGCTTCGGCGTCCAGGTCGCGCTCGCACTGGTCGAAGGGATCGGCGCCTTGAACGACGCGGTGCTCGATGGGTTCCAGCACGACGATGCCCACCTGCGGCAGCGGCCGCCCGGCGGCCAGCAGGGTGCGCAGGCTGCGGCCGGTGGCGCGGGCGAACAGCACGCTGCCGTCGGCGTCTGCCGGCATGGCGGGCGCCGGGTCGGCATTGGACAGCAGCCAGGGCGGTGCGACGACGGGCAGGTCCAGCAGGTCGAAGGAGAAGGCCGCGGGGACGATGACCTCCTCGCCGCCTGCACTGAGCGCCATGCCGGGCTCGATGGTGATGCGGCGCGCGCTGTCGAGATCCAGACCACCTTCGGGCAGCGGCGCGGCGGCGCTGGCGATGGGCGCGATGGCGTCGTCATCGAAAGCCAGGGCCAGGCCCTCGACCACGCCGGCGCTGAGGGCGCGATTGAGCAGGGCGATGCGGCGCGCCCGCTGGTTCTGCTCGGCCTCCAGCAGCGGCGCGGTCAGGGCACGGCCGGCGAAGGCGTTCATGCGCCGCTCGCCATCGGGCGCGGTGCGGCTGGACAGGCGGGGCTGCACGGCCACGGCGATCTCGCCGGAGCCCAGGGCAAGTCGCTGCCCTTGGCCGGTGCCGGCCGGCGGCGTGACCTTCAGCGCGACGATGCGCGCGCCGTCCAGGGCGGGGGTGCTGCGGTCGCTGGCCATGGTGATGGGCTCCGGTTCAACGCGGCTTGGCAGGCATGAAGCGCGCTGCCAGCACCTTGTCGAGATTGGCCTTGCCGCGCGCCGGCACTTTGATGTCGGCCGACAGGCGCTGCGCCTCCTGGCCGCTGCTGCGCGAAAGCGTGCGGCCCATGTCGAGCAGCTGTTCGCTGCCGGCGAGCTTGTGCAGGGCCTCCTTGTCTTCCAGCAGGTCGGGGCGCTGGGCGGCCAGCTTGGCCAGGCCGTCTGCTACGCCCGGCGTGTTCAGCGCCGTGGCGACCTCGGCTACTGCGGCTTCGTCCATGGTCTTGTGCGCCTCCAACTGCGCCAGCGCGGCGTGAGCCATCAGCGGCTCTGAGAACTTGGTGGCGGACAGCAGCTTGACCGCCTCGGCGCGCGCCAGCGAGTCGGAGCGGGCGAGCAGCTTGTCCACGCGTTCCGTTTCACCCAATGCCTTGAAACGCTCGCGGATGATGTTGTCGGGGTTGGGGCCTTCGTTGATGACGGCGACGGCCACGCCTTCCACCTCGGGGCGTAGCGACACATTGCGCCGCCGGGCATACCAGAGGGTGGTCTGGGCGTTGACGAGGCTGGCCCAGGCGGTGTCGACGGGGTCGGTGATGGCCGGCGGCGGGAACAGCCCGGTCTTCACCAGTCGCGTGTTCTCTAGCAGGCGCAGCGACTCCGCCGGTGAACGCCTGAGGGCCAGCCGCGTGGCAGGTACGACCAGGGCGCGCGTGAGTCGCTGCTGCAACTCGCGCGCCCGTTGCGCCAGGGCCTCGCGGGGCACGGGCACGAGGATGCTGACGAAGGTCGAGGCCTGCGCCTCGGCGGCCAGTTGCAGGTCGATGGGCGGCAGGGTCAGCGACTCCTCGACCAGCATGGCGATCTCGTCCTGCGGCACCAACGTCAGCTCAGCATCGATGCCGGCGGGCAGCCAGCTCTGGCTGAAGTCCGCCGTGTTGACGGCCGCGGCTGGCAGGGGTCCCGCGGCCGGCAGGGCGGAGAAGAACTGGGCGGCGCTGGGCCGTCCGCCCAGGGGCCGCTTCATGACGTCGTCCAGCTGCGCCTGGTACTGGGCCAGGTGGGCCTCGCGCAGCAGGCGCGGCGCAAAGCCGAAGCCGAGCACGTCGGCGTGCGACTGGCCGGCGGTGCGGCGGGCGAGGTGGACGTCGATCCAGCGCACCGTGTCGCCGGTCAGGGCGACGAGTGCCAAGGCCAGGGTCTCGGCCGGCAGGCTGGGGCCGGCCTGCTGCACGAAGACCTCGCGCGCCAGTTCACCGCGCAGGGCGTCGGCGCGGTCGCCGGGCGCGTCGGCCACGTAATGCAGCGTCAGCGCGCTGGCCTCGACGATGTCGCCCGGCTCCACGGTGCGTTCGGCATCCAGGCCGGTCGGGTAGCTGGAGACCGGGTTGGCGCTGAACTCCAGCGCGCGCAGGCCCAGCACGAAGATGCCGGTGCGATTGCGCAGCGGCGGGATGAGCAGCTTCTTCTTGCCGCTGAGCTGCTGGGCCAGCGTCTGCAGCTGGAAGAGCTGGGCCAGCGACACCCGCACCGGTCCGGTCAGCGCGACCAGCTCGCCGGCCGTCGTGTAGCCAAAGCCCGGGCTGACCTGCAGCTCGGTCGCCACGCTGCCCTGGGAGACCTCCAGCCCCTCGACCACGCCCGCGCCCAGCGCCCGCGCGAAGCCTGCCTGGCGGGCCAGGAAATAGGACTGCTCGCGGGTCAGGTCGCGCGCGGCCAGGAATTTGCCGTCAAACCAGCGCGGCCGCACGCGGTGCGACTCCTCCACCATCAGGTTGGCCTCGCGCAGAGCGCGGGCGGTGTCCACGCTGACGACGGTGCGCTGGGTGCCACTGGCGGCACCGAATGAGACCTGGGGGGCTTTCTGGATGGCCATGGCGGTCTCCAATCAAATACCGAAGACGGCCGCCAGCGCATCGGCGGGATAGGCGAAACGGCGGCTGGTGTTGTCGATGTGGGCGGCGTCCAGCGCCGTGAAGACCGGCGTGGGGCGCGTGCCGGCGGGCACGGCGGCCGGCGCTTCGACGGTGGGGATCAGCAGTCGCGCGAGGAAAAGCGAGGTCGGGTCGGCCAGCGAGTCCGAGCCGTCGGCCGCCGCGCCGTGTTCGGGCAGGGGCGGCAAGGCCTCGCCGTCGGGACGGGCGAGGTCGTGGGCGTGCGGGTTGGTGGCGTCGTTCCAGCCGTCGAGCAAGGCCTCGCGCAGCGCGTCGGGCCGGTCGGCCGGGGCCAGCGCCCTCACGGCCTGGAAGCGCGAGCGGGGCAGGAAGTCGGTGGCCGGCGCGTCTTTCGCGTCGGGCCGCAGCACCAGCTCAAGTCGGAAAGCGTCGCGCACGCGGTTGGGCACGAGGGCGTCGGTGGCGTCGAAGGCGCCTTGCGCGAAGCTGGGCGTGCGGCCGCGGGCCTGGGGTGTGAAGCGCAGGAAGAGGTCGGCCACGATGCCTTGGGCGCCATGAGCGGCACGCAGCGCGTCGGCCGATTGCGCCAGGAACCAGGGTTCCAGGCGCACGCACCAGGAGCGCGGTACTTCGATAAGGCGGCCCAGGCGGTCGATGGCCAGGCCGGCGCCGACCTTGAGCTCGTGCTCGGTGCCTGCTTCGTTGGCGACCGCCTCGGCCTTGAGTCCGATCAGCGTGCCGGCACCGGCCAGGTAGGCCAGGGCGCGCGCCAGGCGGGAGCGGTGGTAGGTCTGCTCGTCGCGGAAGTCGTCGCTGCCCAGCAGTACGCCGGTGTCGTAGAAGGGGCGGTCGGGCCGGTCCAGGCGATCGGCGGCTTCCAGGGCATCGACTTCATCGAGGGCGTTCATGGGATCAGTCCTCTGTCAATCGGCGTCACCGGGCGCCGCGGCACGATCAGGCCGGTTTCCACGCTCACGTCCAGCGACACCGGCTCGCTCTCCACGCCCTGGTCGTTGATGACGACGAGGGTGAAGCGGTGCTTGCCGGCCGCGAGCTTGTTCTCGACCAGCAGCACCGGTTTCTCCTGCTCCAGTGGCTTGCCGACAGGCAGCACGGCCATGGCGGGTCTCACCGCACGGGGCCGAGATAGGTGTAGCGGTAGCTCTTGATGACACCGCCGATGTCGAAGGACTTGGAGCCATTGAGCTCGAAGTTCTTGCCGAGGTCGGCGACCTGCGGGCCGGCGATCACGGCGGTCGGGCGCTCGCGGTCGGCCACGATGACGTCGACCACGTCGGGCAGCGAGACATTGCCCGAGTCGTCGATGACCTCGAGCTGGAACTTGTGCCGGCCGCGCGCCAGCGGGCTGCGCGGGTCGACCTCGACGACGACGGTTGGCTGGTCGGTTTCGAAGGGAACGTTGATTTCGAGCTTGGCCATGGTGGCACTCCTTGGGAGGTTGAGGCTGGGTTATTCGGGGGCAGAAAGTCGCGTGAAGCGCCAGCGCGCGATCACGCCGTCGGGCGGGGGTTCGGAGCGGCGGCCGTCGAGCAGCAGATTGCCGCCCGGGCTGCCGATGGCAGCGGCGTCCAGATGGGCGCGTGGTGCTCCGTCAAAGGCGACCAGGCCGGCGCTGTCGTCCAGCCGCCAGTCCAGCGCACCGCCACCGGTGATGCGGTCGCCGCGGCCAACGCCGCTGCGACTGATGCGCGCCACCTCCAGCGGCACCGGCGCGCGCAGATAGCTGTCCACGCCGACGAGGGCAGCGATGCCGACCATGAAGGGCTCGCGAGCGGCCATCACCTTGACGAGGACATGGGCCGGCGCGATCTCTTCGGCGAGGTTGCGAACCATCGCGATCAGGTCGGCGTCCAGCCCTTCGTGCACGAGGATGGTGGCGCGGTGGGCGGTGCGCTCGTAGACGCTGGCGACGGTCTCGCGCTCGGCTTCGGAGTCGATCTCCTCGCCGAACAGCGCCAGGAACTCGCGGCGGGCCTCGGCATCGTCGGCGTCACCCAGGGTTAGCGTGTCACCGACGAAGGAATTGCCGGAGACGACGAGGCCGGGCAGCAGCGGGTCGTCGCTGCGCTCCAGGTCGATGCCCAGCAGCGTGGCCAGGGTGCGGCGCAGGCGGAAGTCCTCCAGCACGATGACGCGGCCGAGGCTCAC
>NZ_JBFULE010000210.1:0-7497 GCF_056400485.1 Roseateles sp. P5_B10 | reverse complement strand
CGTGCTTCCCTGCGCGAGGATTACCTCAATCAGGTTCAAAGGGACTGTCTCAGTCGATGGCRCCAGGCCATCAACACCCCTAGCGAAGACGCGCCACACGGGGCGGCGCGCGGGTCGGATTCTATGGGTTACGGAGCGTTCCGGCCTTCGCGCTTGGCGACTTGGCCTGGCTCGCTGCAGATCTGCAGTGGTGATGCATGCAAGTCATGGCTTGCAAAGTTCTGATATTTATAGAAAATGCAAGCTATGACTGGCAGTGTTCGACTTCCCGCCGAACTTGGCGAACTGCTGCAGCAGCGGCGCGAAGCCCTGGGCCTGAGTAAGAAGGCCGTGGCCGAGCGAGCGGGGCGGGTGCGTGAAGTGATCTACCGCCTGGAGGGCGGCGAGGAGGCCTCCGTGTCGTCGCTGTTCGACGTGTTGCGCTCGCTGAACCTGGCCATGCGCCTGGAGCCGGTGGGCCTGCCGACGATGGAGGAAGTGGCTGCGGCCTTCAACAAGGATGACGATGCTGCCTGAGCGCATCGCGCAGCTCGATGTGTCCATCGGGTCGCGCGTGGGTGCGGGCCAGTTGCTCAAGGCGTCGACTTACGAGTTCCGGTACCTGGAGGCGTCCGCCGAGCAGCCGTCCGTCGCGCTGCTGATGCCGGCGGCGGTCAGGCTCACGTGGACGGACGGCGACCTCTTCCCGCCCATGGACCAGAACCTGCCCGAGGGCGATCTGTTCATGCGCATCCGGGCGTTGTTCCCGAAGCAGCAGACCACAGCCATGCACATGCTCGCCCTCATCGGCGACAACGGCATTGGTCGCCTCGGCTATCGCATCCCGGGTGCTGACGCGCCGCAGCCAGCGGTGCCGCTGAGCAAGGAGAGCCTACTTGGCATGGCCTACTCGCCCCAGGTGTTCAACGACCTGGTGGCGGCCTATCTGAGCACCGGCGCGGGCATTGCCGGCATGCAGCCCAAGATCATGGTGCCCGAGGTGCGGATTGCGGTGCCTATTCCGACGCTCATCGTGAAGGCAGCGAGCGAGGCCTATCCCGGTCTGGCGGCCAACGAATACCTGTGCCTGCGTGCAGCCAACCTGGGCGGCATCCCTACGCCGGTGTTTGACCTGTCGCACGACGGCCAGATGCTGGTGCTGGAGCGCTTCGACACCCTCCTGAAGACAGATGGAACGGTGGAGCGCCTCGGCTTCGAAGACATCGCAGCGCTATCCGGCCAGCGCGTGCGCGACACACTCTCCGACCGCAAATACCACGGCAGCTACGAGCGCATCGCGGGGCTGCTGAGGCAGTTGCAACTGCCGCAAGCCGACCTCGACCGCTTCTTCGAGCAGGTCGCTTTCTCCGTCATGGTCCGCAATGGCGACGCGCATCTGAAGAACTTTGGCCTGCTGTACCGCTCATCCAGCGACATCTGGCTGGCGCCGATGTTCGATGTCGTCACAACGGCCATCTACCGCTACACGCAGTACGCCGGCGGCCCCGAGCTTGAGGACCGGACGCTGGCGCTCAAGCTCTTTGCTGGCAAGCACACGAGCAAGGCCTATCCGACGACTCAGGAACTGCTCGCCTTTGGCACCAAGGTTTGCAATGTGAAGGCGCCGGCCACCGTGCTTCAACGCCTGGCGCAGGGCATGCAGCAGGCGCTGCAGGAAGCGAAGTCCGATGAACGCATCCCGCGTGAGCTGCTGTCGCGCATGCGGGAGGTCTGGGAGTCAGGGCTGGCCTATGGCGATGCCGAAACGGCAAAGCCGCGCAGGCCGCATTGAGGCTCTCGCCAGGCTTGCGCAATGGCGTCGCAGCAAGGCGCAAAGGTGAAGACAGTAGCAGCGCTACGGCTAGCCTTTGCAACGCCGCTGTGGCGTCATTTCGCAGGTCCGATGCCTTCAGTCGAAGACCGGTGACTCCACGCCCAATACCTTGTGCAGCTTGGGGCTGGTCGTCGTGTACTGCAKGTGGATGCGCTTGTCCGGGAACACATACGGTGCTGCGCCGAATGCCGCCAGCGCGGTTTCGTGGAAGCCGCTCAGGATGAGCTTCTTCTTGCCCGGGTAGGTGTTGACGTCGCCGACGGCAAAGATGCCCGGCACGCTGGTCTCGAACTTCTCGGTGTCGACAACGATCTGCTTGCGCTCCAGCGCCAGGCCCCACTCGGCGATGGGGCCGAGCTTCGGTGACAGGCCAAAGAAGGCCAGCACCTGGTCGCAGGGCACGACGCGCGTGATGCCGTCGTTGCCGGTGATCTTGACGCCGGTCAATTGCCCGTTCGCTTCGTCAATGCCGGTGGCCTGGCCGACGATGAACTGCATCTCCATTGCGTCGCAGAGTTCGCGCATCTTGGCCACGCTGGCTGGCGCGGCGCGGAACTCGTCGCGACGGTGCACGAGGATGACGCTCTCAGCCTTGTGCGGGTTGCCGTCGGGATTGGCGGCGCAGAAGTTCAGCGCCCAATCCAGGGCCGAATCGCCGCCGCCGATGATGAGCAGGTTCTTGCCGGCGAACTGGTTCGGTGCCTTGACGCGGTAGTGGACCTGCGTGCCCTCGTAGGGCTCGACGCCGTCGACCTTCAGCGTGCGCGGCTGAAAGCTGCCGACGCCGCCAGCGATGAAGACGGCCTTGGCCAGCAGCTGCGTGCCTTTGCTGGTCTCGATCAGAAAGCGGCCATCGTCCTGCTTTTGCACGACGGTGACTTCCTGGCCCAGGTGGAAGGTCGCGCCGAAGGGCTGGATCTGCCTGAGCAGGTTATCGGTCAGTTCCTTGCCGGTGCACACGGGCACGGCCGGGATGTCGTAGATGGGCTTGTCGGGATAGAGCTCGATGCACTGGCCGCCGGGATAGGCCAGGCTGTCGATGATGTGGGCCTTGATCTCCAGCAGGCCGAGTTCGAAGACCTGGAAGAGGCCGACCGGCCCGGCGCCGACGATGACGGCGTCCGTCTGAATCGCATCGGGCCTGATCTGTACTGCTGCCTGCATGAGGAGAGAAGAAAGCTCAGCGGATCAGCTCGGGCAGCTTGCCCGTCTTGTCTTTCCACTCGTCGGCATCCGGCAGCGCCGGCTTACGCTTGGTGATGCTGGGCCAGCCCTTGGCGAGGTCGGCATTGATCTTGATCATGTGGATCTGATCACCCGGCACATCCTCTTCCGGCAGGATCGCGTTGACCGGGCATTCGGGGATGCAGACGGCGCAGTCGATGCACTCATCGGGGTCGATGGTGAGGAAGTTCGGGCCTTCGCGGAAGCAGTCGACCGGGCAGACGTCGACGCAGTCGGTGTATTTGCAGCGGATGCAGGCTTCGGTGACGACGTGGGTCATGAGCGGCTCTGGGAAGTAAGGGGCGCCCCGATGGGCAATGATTCGGGCGAAACGACGATTTTAAGGTCGGCGTGGTTTTGATCCTGCGCGTGGACGCGGCTGGCTCCTGTCCCGACCGTGACGACCGTGGGGCGGCCGCGGTGCAGCAGGGCCGCGTGGGCGAGGTCAGCCAGCGCGTGCTCGCTGGTGATGGCATCGGCACAGCCGGCACGGCTGACGACCAGCGTCGGCGTGTCCGGCGCCCAGCCGGCGGCCAGCAACTGGCGGCCAAGCGCGGCCAACTGGCGGCCGGCCATGTAGAAGACCTCGGTGTCGGCGCTTTGCGCGGCATGCRGTTCGCCGGCCTCGGTCATCGCCGTCGTCAGCGACACGCTGCGGCCTCGGCCGCGGCGGGTCAGCGGGCGTTGTGCCTGGGCGGCGGCGGCAAGAGCCGCGGTCACGCCAGGGACGACTTCGCTGGCAATGCCCGCCTCGGCCAACGCGATGAGTTCTTCCTCCAGGCGGCCGAAGACGCTGGCGTCGCCGCCCTTCAGTCGCACGACGAGAGCGTGCTCCCGCGCGGCCTTGACCAGCAGCGCATTGATCTCGGTCTGCTTGGCCGAATGCTCGAAGCCGCGCTTTCCGACCGAGATCCACTTGGCTTGCGGCGCAAGATCGCGCAGGGCCGGGTCGGCCAGCGCATCGGCCAGCACGATATCGGCCTGCGACAGCGCCCGCGCGCCGCGCAGCGTGATCAGGTCGGCGGCGCCGGGGCCGGCGCTGACGAAGATCACACGGCCGCTAGACATCACCAGGCCTCTTCCGCCGGAGCGGCTTGCACGTCTACCAGCAGCGCGCCGCTGGTGCGGTGGCTGGCGGGGTCGACGACGATCAGCGCGCCGCCGACGCGGTTGTCCACGAAGGGCTCGACGGGCAGCTCGTGCTGCACTTCCATCTGCACACGGCCGATGGTGTTGACGGGCAGTTCGTGGGCGTCCTGCGGCGTCAGCGTGTTGATGTCCAGCACCGAGTCGATGGCCGAGATGCGCGCCTGCACCCAACGGTTGCCGTGGCGCACCCAGTACTTGCGGCCAGGCTTGGCGGCCTCGGTGTCCAGCCAGGCCAGCGTTGCAGAGAAGTTCTTGGTGACCGCAGCGCTGCCCGGCGTGACGATCCAGTCGCCGCGGCTGACGTCGAGTTGGCGGTCCAGCACCAGGCCGGCCGAGTCGCCGGCTTCGGCGCTGGGCACGGCCTCGCCGGCCAGGCGGACTTCGGACACGACCGCCGTCTGCTTCGACGGCAGCACCTCGATGGTGTCGCCCGCCTTGACGGCACCGTGGGCGATGCGGCCCCACAGCACGCGTGGCTGCACGCCGGTGCCCTTGGATTGGTAGGCGTCCTTCTGCACGTATTGCACGGGCAGGCTCAGCGGCGCGTCGGCGCGCTCGCTCAGCGTGGGCAGGCGCTCCAGCACCTGCAGCAGGCTCTCGCCGTTCCACCAGGGCGCATCCAGCGGCTGGGTGACGTTGTCGCCACGCAGGGCGCTCACCGGCACGGTGGCGGCCACGTTCAGGCCAGCGGCGGCAGCGAACTTGTCGAGCGCCGTCTTGACCTTGGCAAAGCCCGCGCCGGCGTCTTCCAGCGCATCGATTTTGTTGATGGCGAAGACGATGCTGGGCACGCGCAGCAACTGGGCCAGCAGCGAGTGGCGGCGTGTCTGCGGCAGCAGCGTCACTTCGGCTTCAGTCAGGTCGAGCTTGGTGATGTCCACCAGCACGACGGCGGCGTCGGAGCCGGCGGCGGCCGTGACCATGTTGCGCGTGTACTGCTCATGGCCGGGGGCATCGGCAATGAYGAACTTGCGCGTCTTGGTCGCGAAGTAGCGGTAGGCCACGTCGATGGTGATGCCTTGCTCGCGCTCGGCCTCCAGGCCGTCGGTCAGCAGGCTGAGGTCGATGGGGCGGCCGGCGGCGCGGCGCTCGAGCGTGTCGAGCTGGTCGGCCAGGATGGCCTGGCCATCGAACAGCAGGCGGCCGATCAGCGTGGACTTGCCGTCGTCAACGGAGCCCGCCGTGAGGAATCGCAGCGCCTTCATCGCGCGGCCCGCCCGGCCGCCCGAAGGGCCGCGACGCCCCCTCGGGGGGCAGTGAACAAAGTGAACGTGGGGGCGGTCATTAAAAGTACCCTTCCTTTTTGCGCTTCTCCATGGAAGCCTCACTGGTGCGGTCGTCCATGCGCGTGGCGCCGCGTTCGCTGACGGTGACGGTCAGCGTCTCGGCCACGACCTCGCTCGCGTTGGCGGCGGGGCTCTCGACCGGGCAGGTGCAGGTCATGTCGCCCACGGTGCGGAAGCGCACGGTGGCGGTCTCGACGGTCTCGCCTTCTTCCGGCGGCGTCACGTCGGTCAGCGGCACCAGCAGGCCCTTGCGGCGGATGACCTGACGCTCGTGCGCGAAGTACATCTGCGGCAGCGGGATGTTCTCGCGGGCGATGTAGAGCCACACGTCCAGTTCGGTCCAGTTGCTGATGGGGAAGCAGCGGAAATGCTCGCCCGGGCGGATGCGCGTGTTGAACAGCGTCCACAGCTCGGGGCGCTGCTCCTTGGGCTGCCATTGGCCGAAGCTGTCGCGATGGCTGAAGATGCGCTCCTTGGCGCGCGCCTTCTCCTCGTCGCGCCGTGCGCCGCCGATCAGGCAGTCGAACTTGTGCTCCTCGATGGTCTCCAGCAGCGTCACCGTCTGGTGGCCGTTGCGGCTTTCCAGCGGGTGGGAGAGCCGAATCGTGCCCTTGGCCATCGAGTCTTCGAGGTGACCAACAACCAGGCGCTCGCCCATGTCGGCGACGCGCTGGTCACGGAAGGTGATGACTTCGGGGAAGTTGTGGCCCGTGTCGATATGCACCAGCGGGAAGGGCAGACTGCCCGAGTAGCCACTCGGGTGGGCCGCGTTCTTCATCTTGAAGGCCTTCTCGGCCAGACGCAGCACGACGCAGCTGTCCTTGCCGCCCGAGAAGAGCAGGGCGGGGCGCTCGAAGCTGGCGGCCACTTCGCGCAGGATGAAGATGGCTTCCTCTTCCAGCGCATCCAGGTGGGCGTGGTCGACGTCGGCGATGAGTTGTTCGGGTTTCACAGCAGCATTCATGATTTGGCGTGCAAGCCGCATTCCTTGGTGGAGTCTTCCCACCACCAGCGGCCCGCTCTGAAGTCTTCACCGACCGCAATGGCGCGCGTGCAGGGTGCGCAGCCGATCGAGGGCATGAACTGGTCATGCAGCGGGTTGTACGGAACCTCGTATTTTTGAACATACGCCCAGACCTCGGCCCAGGTCCAGTCGGCGATGGGGCTGATCTTGCGGCGGTTGTTGCCGTCGTCCTCGTCAAAGGCCACGTCACCGCGGGCACCGCTCTGCTCGCGGCGCAGGCCGGTGATCCAGGCCGAACGGCCCTTCAGCATGCGGCCCAGCGGCTCCATCTTGCGCAGGCCGCAGCAGGCTTTGCGCAGCTCGATGCTCTTGTACATCGCCTCCTCGCCCTCCTTGCGGACGAACTGGATGACGGCGTCGGCCGCCGGCTTGAAGACCTCGACCTCGCGGCCATAGCGTTCCCGGATGCGCGGGATCAGCGCCAGCGTCTCGGCGTGCAGCTTGCCCGTGTCCAGCGTGGCGATGGCGATGGGCAGCTGGGTGCGGGCGATCAGGTCGGTGATGACCATGTCTTCCACGCCCAGGCTGCTGCTCTGCACGAGGCTGTCGCCATGCTCAATGCTGGCGTCACGCAAGCGCTGCAGGGCGGCCTCGATCTTGGCGTCCAGCGCCGGCGTCCATTTGGCGTAGAGGCCAATCGCATTGCCGGCCGCAGGCGCGGCGGCCCAGGGCAGGCTGCTGACTTCGGTGTTCACGCCGCACTCCGCAGGAACCAGGGGCGCGTCTCGCCGACATCACCCTGGTAGAAGCCCACCGGCGCGAACAGGTCCAAGGCCTTCTGTGCGGCGGCCTGGGATTGGTCGCCGCGCATGACGGCTTCGTCGAAACCGGTGCGGGTCAACAACTGCATCATGTCGACCAGCACTTCGCCGCGAGCACGGATGGCGCCCTTGAACTTGTAGCGGCTGCGCAGGATGTGGGCCTGGCTGTAGGCGCGGCCATCGGTCCACTTCGGGAAGTCGAGCACGACGACGGCGATGCGGGCCAGGTCGGGAGCGAGC
>NZ_JBFULE010000209.1:0-7517 GCF_056400485.1 Roseateles sp. P5_B10 | reverse complement strand
GTGCAACGATGTTGGACGTGCTGGAAGCCGATAACTTCAGATCTGCTCTGTACTACCTCAAGGAGGCCTTTGCGTCCTCAGCCGCTAAAGCCGCCGAGGGTGACCGCGCGGCTACGGCGTCTTACGTCGACTGCTTGTCGAAGATCGATGAAAGCCGAGATGGGTTGGCCTCTACCCTCCTCAGGGAAGCGAACCACCTGATCTCGTCGCCAGAAGGGCTCAACCTGGTTTTGCCGGAGCTGTACACAGCATTGGTAGGCGCCTCGAACCTGCAGCGTGCAGCCGCCGCGGAGGCGCTCGAACACGCTGGCAATAGGCGCATAGAAGATCTGCCAGAACTTGTCCTCGAGGCGTTTGTCTTGCTGTTGAGAGATCCCTATGTGATCGTTCACAAGGCTGCGGTTAGAGCTCTGAACAACATTCCCCTCCCGCCCAGACTGGAAGGTTCCGCGAATCTGGCTCTTTTCCAGCTCATCCAGGTCTATAGCACTGAGAAGGATGGAAGGGATTTTCTTACCCGATGCATGGAGCTGTATCTCCATCGATTTGCCACCGAACAGCAGCTTGGCAGGGGTCTGGCCGCATGGTTTATCAAGCTACTCAAGGACATCCCAGTCAGGTCCAACGTTCGAGACTTCAACTCGATGGCTCGCTACCTCAAAGACGACCCGAGCTACGTCGACCTGATCATCAGCGTCTTAGACGACACGGCCGTCAGTCAATATCGCGAAGAGGATGTCACCAGGCTGGCGTACCACATCCCCAATACCGAGGTGCTCAAGCGCGCGGGCGACCTTGCCCAGGTGGCCATCCGCAGACGCGACCGAATTCCCGTTGTGGGAGCGATCGTCGAAATCCTGACCCGTGCAGGGGCCTGGGATCAGGCTGTCGAGGCCATGGAAGCGTCTTGGGCTCAGTTGCAAGACACGGTTCAGATGCGACCACGAAAGTGGTCTCTCAGGAAGCAAGTCGTCGCCGTGCAGTTCGAAGCTGCCGTCGCCAGCGGTAACGTGGCGCTGCAGATCGCCTTAAAGGCCCAATGGGAGAGCCTTGACGAGGCTCTCCGGGAAGACAAAGAGCTCTATGCGCAAAGACGCAATCCTCTCCAGAGTTTTCTTCGCACGCATACAAGCCGTTGACTCGCTTCGCAGGCTGAGCACCGGGGAAGTCGTCGATGGGGACACGCTCCGTCAGATCAGTGCAGACCTCGACAGCGCATCGCTCCAGTATGGCCGCGCAGGGACCGCGACCGTCTACGGGGCGTTCGCGGGGCTTCTTCGGCTGGCGTCGACTCTTGCGGACTGGCGGCAAGGCGTGCTTGCTGCCGCTGAAGGCGCCGACCGGCTGTTGCGAAGCGCGGTCGAGCGGTACCGGCTCTGGTGCAAGGAGTTCGCTGAGAAGACGGAGGTTGCAGAGTTGCTAGAGGCGTCCGCCTCACTTCCCTCAATTGTGTCGTTGGCGGACTTCGAAGCCCTCTGCGGYAGCCTCGCGCGCGTTGCACTACCCGTCGGGGTGTTCGCCAGCGAATCCCTCAGGCTGCCGATCGCCGCAAGTCATGAAGAAACGCGCCCGCAGCCGACGGAGCTTTCTGTGGCGTTTCTGAAGTTCCAGCTAGGTGGGCAGCCGGCATCAGATATCCATCACCTAATGCCTCACGAGATGCACGACATGGAGATCGAAGTCCGCGTCTCACGGTGGCCGGACAACGCAACACACCTGAGGTTGACACCTGTGTCGGCAGAGCCGCGCAGTAGTTACGAGCTATCCGAGTTCACCTTCGCCAAGCCGGCCGGAAAGCCGCCTTACACGCTGGTGCAGAAAGGACGCGCCATCCTGCAGATCGCCCAGGGACTCAAGGCCAGGCCGTTCGAGTTCAAGTACGCCGCAGCTTTCGAGCCTGCCAGCGTCGAGCAGCCTGTGGCCATCGTTGGGCATCGCACGCTCCTGGTCGAGGGCATCGACGTGAGAGCAAACCCCATCACGGGCTTCTCGCCGATCGACGAAAAGATCCTGGTGATCCGGGACGAGCTGCGGCGACAAGGACGAGCGAACGCTCAAGAACTCTCCGACGTTCTGGAGATTCTTGCGGTGCTGGGCAACGTGGCCGGTCGCGCGATCCAGGATGCGGAGTTCCAGGGGATCTGGCTTGAGGCGCCATTCCAGGAGTACGTGCGCAAGGAACTGCGGCGTTCACCGCGCATTGGATCTGACCTGGAAGAACACCCGGCTGCGGCCGGAGGCTTTTCGGACCTGAGCCTTCACGGGATCGTCATCGAGCTCAAAGCGGTCAAGGATCGCCGCCCACAGATCGAGGACTGTCAGGGCTACGTCGAACAGACCGCCAGCTACGCCGTCGCGAAAGGGAAGCGGGTGGCGCTGCTCTGCGTGCTGGACTGCAGCCCCAAAACGACAGCACCGTTGGCCGCGGCCGATGGAATCGGTCTCCTCAAATCAGCCGCCCCCGCGGAAGTCACCGTGATTACCCTCGTTGTGCAGGGGAACATCACCAAACCAAGCCAGCTATCTCGCTGAAAACGGAGTGCAGCCGCGTCGCAGGTACGGATCAAAACAAGAAATACCTCTGCGCCATCGGCAACTCCTTCGCCGGCTCGCAGGTCAGCAGCACGCCGTCCGCCCTCACCTCGTAGGTCTGCGCGTCGATCTCCATCACGGGCAGGTAGTTGTTGAGCAGCATGTCGGCCTTCTTGACCGAGCGGCAGCCCTTCACCGGCACCAGCGTCTTGGCCAGGCCCAGCTTCTCGACGTTGCCCTGCCCGGCCTGGCTTACGAAGGTCAGCGAGCCCTGCTGAAGCGCCGCGCCGAACGAGCCGAACATCGGCCGGTAGTGCACCGGCTGCGGCGTGGGGATGGAGGCGTTGGCGTCGCCCATCGCGGCGGCGGCGATGAAGCCGCCTTTCAGGATCAGCGACGGCTTCACGCCGAAGAAGGCGGGCTTCCACAGCACGAGGTCGGCCCATTTGCCCACCTCGATAGAACCCACCTCGTGGCTGATGCCGTGGGCAAGCGCGGGGTTGATGGCGAGCTTGGCGAGGTAGCGCTTCACGCGGGCGTTGTCGTTGCCGGCACCGTCTCCAGGCAACGCACCGCGCTGCACCTTCATCTTGTGCGCGGTCTGCCAGCAGCGCAGGCTCACCTCGCCCACGCGGCCCATGGCCTGCGAGTCGGACGAGAACATGCTGATGGCGCCGAGGTCATGCAGGATGTCTTCGGCGGCGATGGTCTCGCGGCGGATGCGGCTTTCGGCAAAGGCCAGGTCCTCTGCAATGCCCGCGTCCAGGTGATGGCAGACCATCAGCATGTCGAGGTGCTCGTCCAGCGTGTTGACGGTGAACGGGCGCGTTGGGTTGGTGGAGCTGGGCAGCACGTTGGCTTCGCCCACCACGCGCATGATGTCCGGCGCATGACCGCCGCCCGCGCCTTCGGTGTGGAAGCTGTGGATGGTGCGGCCCTTGAAGGCGGCAATCGTGTCCTCGACAAAGCCGCTCTCGTTGAGCGTGTCGGTGTGGATGGCGACCTGGGTGTCGGTCAGCTCGGCCACGTTCAGGCAGTTGTCGATSGCGGCGGGCGTGGTGCCCCAGTCCTCGTGCAGCTTCAGGCCGATGGCGCCGGCGTCGATCTGCTGCATCAGCGCCTCGGGGCGGCTGGCATTGCCCTTTCCCATGAAGCCGAGGTTCATCGGGAACGCTTCGGCCGCCTTCAGCATCGTGGCGATGTGATGCGGCCCGGGCGTGCAGGTGGTGGCCAGCGTGCCGGTGGCGGGGCCGGTGCCGCCGCCGATCATGGTGGTCACGCCGCTCATCAGCGCCTCTTCGATCTGCTGCGGACAGATGAAGTGGATGTGGGTGTCGATGGCACCGGGCGTGACGATGAAGCCCTCGCCGGCGATGATTTCGGTACCGGGGCCGATGACGATGTCCACGCCGGGTTGCACGTCGGGGTTGCCAGCCTTGCCGATGGCCGCGATACGGCAGCCGCGCAGGCCGATGTCGGCCTTGACGATGCCCCAGTGGTCGAGGATGACGACGTTGGTGATGACGGTGTCGACCGCGTCACCCGGGCCCGGGCCGTTGACGCGCTGGGACTGGCCCATGCCGTCGCGCACGGTCTTGCCGCCGCCGAACTTGACCTCTTCACCGTAGCCACCGGCACGCAACGTCAGGTCCTGCTCGATCTCGATGATGAGGGCGGTGTCGGCCAGGCGCAGCTTGTCGCCGACGGTGGGGCCGAGCATCTCGGCGTAAGCCCTGCGGGAAATCTTCATAGCTTGCCCTGCACGAGGCCACGGAAGCCGTAGACCGTCCGGTCACCGGCCAGGTCGACCAGCTCGACGGTGCGCGACTGCCCGGGCTCGAAACGCACGGCCGTGCCGCTGCAGATGTTCAGGCGCATGCCGCGTGCGGCCTCGCGGTCGAAGCCTAGCGCCGCGTTGGTTTCGGCGAAGTGGTAGTGGGAGCCAACCTGGATGGGCCGCTCGCCAGTGTTGGCAACMTTCAGCGTCAGCGTGCGGCGGCCCGGGTTGAGTTCGTGTTCGCCGTCGGCGGTGATCAGTTCGCCCGGCACCATCACTTGCGGCCCTTGGCGAACCACCAGATCGCGAAGCCGGCCGCGGCGACGAGGGCCGTCATGCCGACGCCATCCCAACCGTGCAGGTGGACACCCGGTGCGCCGTGACCGTCGTGGGCCAGGGCGGTAGCGCCGATCAACGGCAGCAGCAAAATCATTTTGCGCATGGGAAGGGCTCAGGCAATGGGTTGATGAACGGTCACGAGCTTGGTGCCGTCGGGAAAGGTGGCCTCGACCTGGATCTCCGGGATCATCTCGGCGATGCCGTCCATGACGTCGGCCCGGGTCAGGATCTCGCGGCCCTCGCTCATCAGCTGCGCGACCGTCTTGCCGTCACGCGCGCCTTCGAGGATGGCGGCGCTGATGAAGGCGACGGCCTCGGGATAGTTGAGTTTCAAGCCGCGCGCGCGGCGGCGCTCGGCGAGCAGTGCTGCAGTGAAGAGCAGCAGCTTGTCTTTCTCTCGGGGAGTGAGTTCCATCTCGCTTTGCTCGATATTTTTCAGTCAGTCCGAGCGACCGCAAAGGCCGGTCGAACACGTGGAGTTAGTTCCATCTCGCTGCGCTCGATATTTGATGTCGACCCATCGTAGCGAACACCTAGCTTGAAGCGTGCCAGAGGCAGCACTTCCCTAAGTCTGGGGATTCGGGGGCCGGAACCGAGGCTCAGGATGCTTGTCTGCACGCATTTTTTTGGAGACCGCCATGCCCATCCCGCTCAAAGGCCACGGCCTGCTCGGTACACGAGAACAGAAGTTCGTCCGCTTGCTGCCCGAGAACCCCAGGCCCTTCAGCGACGCCAGCCTCGACGCGCTGGCCGCGCTGATGGTCGTGCCGGACGACGAGCTCAACGACGGCGCCGACGCCGAGGAGAACCTGAAGGTGCCGGCCGGCTACACCTATTTCGGCCAGTTCATCGACCATGACCTGACGCTGGACGTCACCTCGTCCTTCTCACGACCCACGGACGCCGCGTCCAACCTGCGCAACCCGGCCTTGGACCTGGACTGCGTCTACGGCGCCGGCCCACAGGACCAGCCCTACATGTACGCCGCCGACGGCGCCACGCTGCTGATCGACCCCACTGGCCTGGATCTGATGCGTCAGCCGGCGAATGGCCGCGCCATCATTGGCGACAAGCGCAACGACGAGAACTCCATCGTCTGCCAGATCCAGCTGGCCATGATCAAGTTCCACAACGCCGTCGTCGCCAAGCTCGCTGCCAGTGGCGACACCAGCAACCTGTTCGAGCGCGCCCGCGCCGAGGTCACCTGGACCTACCAGCGCGTCGTGCTGGAGGACTACCTGCTGCGCATCGTCAACACCCACACCTACGACTTTTTCACCCAGCGCCGCGCGGCCCTCGGCGACGCCGCCTACGACCTCTACGTGCCGACGCTGCGCACCCAGCTGCCCAAGGAATTCGTCGGCGCGGCCTACCGCTACGGCCACTCCATGGTCAGGCGGGGCTACCGGCTCAACAGTGCCACCAAGAAGCTCATCTTCGACGGCGGCGATCTCACCGACGACAGCCTGATCGGCTTCCAGCCGCTGCCCGCGGCGCATGTCATCGACGACTGGGGCCGTTTCTTCTCGCCGAGCTTCGGCATCCCCGTCAAGAACGGCCCGGAGCCGGTGGAGAACAACCCTGCCGTGCGGCTGCAATGGGCCTACAAGATCGACCCTTCGCTGGTGGACCCGCTGGCCAAGCTGCCGCCCAGCGTGGGCGGCGGTGCGTCGCTGGCGGCACTCAACCTCAAGCGCGGCAACCTGCCCAGCTATGCCATCGCCACCGRCCAGGCCTTTGCGGCCAAGCTGCGCGAGAAGCCGCTGACCCCGGACGAACTGATGGTGCGTGCCGAAGGCACCGACGGCTTCACGTTCAAGAGCATCGAAAGTGCCGACAAGCGCTTCCTGACCGAGACGCCGCTGTGGTTCTACATCCTGGCCGAGGCGCAGGCGCCGGTGTTGAGCTACTGGCGCGAGGCCGGCAAGCGGGACCTGAACGACGACGACTTCGTCACCGGCCCCTGCTCGGTCTCCCAGCTCGGCCCGGTGGGCGGGCGCATCCTGATGGAGGTGTTCAACGGCGTCGTCGATGCCGACCCGCGCTCCTTCCGCAATGCCGCGCCGGCGGGCTGGGTGCCGATGATCGGCAACGAGATCAGCTTCTGGAACGTGCTGAAGTTCACCGGCCTGGTTTGAGCGGCGGCGCCCAGTCCAGCAGCACCTGATCCGCGGCCGGCTTGCGCGCCGGCCCGGTGGGGCGGCGTGCGGGCGTGCCCAGGGCGATCCAGCCGACCAGCGTCTCGCCCGGCTCGCAGAAGGCCGCGGCGATGGCCGGGTTGCGCACCTTGGCGCCGCTGAGCATCTTGCCGCCGAAGCCCAGCGCGTGCGCCGCCGTCAGGAAGTTGGCGATGGCGCCGCCCACGGCCGCCCATTGCTCGTGGGCCGGCACCTGCGGGTGGCCCAGGTCGATGCGGGCGACGACGGCGACCGTCATCGGCGGCTTCAACGCACGCTCGGCATCCAGGGCCGCACCCTCCTCGTCCTTGCCGGCCGCACGGGCCGCGTCGGCAAACAGGGCGGCCATGCCTTGTTTTGCGGCGCCGCGCACCAGCTTGAACCGATAGGGCACCAACTCGGCGTGGTCGGGTGCGCGCAGCGCAGCCTGGGCCATCAGTGCGAGCTGCTCGTCGCTGGGGCCGGGCTCGACAAGATGCTTGGGGCCGACCGAATAGCGGGTCAGCAAGGCTTGCAGGGGTTCAGGATTCATCGCGTGAGGCTTTTGCGGGCGACCCAGGACAGCGCGTCCACGAGGCCGACCAGCGCGATCATGCCGGCCAGCACCGTGCACGTCTCGGCCATCTGGAACAGGCCCAGGTGGTAGCTCAGCATCTGGCCCAGGCCGCCAGCGCCGACGACGCCCATCACGC